>JBKJNP010000082.1:0-9699 GCA_046593565.1 Sphingomicrobium sp.
CTCGATGATGCCCTGCACCACCGGCGACGGGCTGGGGCGGCGCTTCTCGTCATAATCGTAAAAGCCGGCATTCTTTTTCTGGCCCCAGCGGTCGATCGCGCAGAGCGCATCGCGGAGGTTGTCGATGCGCTTGGGATCGCGGTGCCAGCCAATGTCGACCCCGGCGAGGTCGGCCATCTGGAACGGGCCCATCGGCATTCCGAATTCGACGTGGACGCGGTCGATCTGCTCGGGGGTGGCGCCTTCCATCAGCAAAGCCTCGGCCTGCAGCTGGCGCGGCATCAACATGCGATTGCCGATAAAGCCGTAACAAACCCCCGCGACGACGGCGACTTTCTTGATTTTCTTGGCGACCTGCATCGCGGTGACGAGGACATCGGGCGCGGTTTTGGCGCCGCGTACCACTTCGAGCAGTTTCATCACATTGGCGGGCGAGAAGAAGTGGAGGCCGACGACATCCTGCGGACGCGAGGTGGCGGCGGCGATTTCGTCGATGTTGAGGTAGCTGGTGTTGGAGGCGAGAATCGCGCCGGGATTGGCGATCTTGTCGAGACGTCCGAAGATTTCTTTCTTCACGTCCATATTCTCATACACCGCCTCGATGATCAGGTCGCAGTCGGCGAGCGCGTCGAAGTCGAGGGTGGGGTTCAAGATGCCCATCATCTGCTCGACCTGTTCGCCGGTGAAGCGGCCCTTGGCGGCGCTGGCCTCGTAATTCTTGCGCATCACGCCGGTGCCGCGATCGAGAGCATCCTGCGCCATTTCAACGATCGTCACCGGGATTCCGGCCGACAGGAAGTTCATCGAAATGCCGCCGCCCATCGTGCCCGCGCCGAGCACGCCGACACGCTTGATGTCGCGCGCTTTGGTGTCGTCGGGGATGCCGTCGATCTTGGCCGCTTTCCGCTCGGCAAAGAAGAAATATTGCTGGGCGCGGGCTTGGCCGCCGCTCATCAATTCCATGAACAGTTTGCGTTCGTCGATGACGCCCTCGGCGTAGGGTTTGGCGACCGCCGCCTCGACCGCCTTGATGTTGGCCTCGGGCGCGTCGAAGCCGCGAAACTTGCGGGCGTTGGTTTTCCGGAAATCGGCGAACACTTGCGCGTCAACGCCGGTCACCTTGTCCTGCCGCTCGGACGATTTGGGCAGCGGGCGAATGTCCTTCACTTCCTCGGCATAAGCCACCGCATGCTGCTGCAAATCGCCCTCGACGATGCGATCGACCAGGCCAATGTCGTGCGCTTCTTTGGCGCCGGTCATGCCGCCGCTTGTGACCATTTCCAGCGCCTTGGGGACGCCCGCCACGCGCGGCAGACGCTGGGTCCCGCCAGCACCGGGAAGCAGGCCGAGCTTGACCTCGGGCACGCCGAGTTTGGCCGAGGGAACCGCGACGCGATAATGGCAGCCAAGTGCGATCTCGAGCCCGCCGCCGAGCGCGGTGCCGTGGATTGCGGCGATCACCGGCTTGGTGCAGGCTTCGATCCGGTCGACCACCTCGGGCAGCCACGGCATCACCGGCGGCTTACCGAATTCGGTGATGTCGGCGCCGGCGAAGAATGTCTGGCCTTCGCAGCGGATCACCACCGCCTTGATTGCGTCGTCAGTTTCGGCCTGCTCGATTGCAGCGACCAGCCCCTGGCGGACCGCCGCGCCGAGCGCGTTGACCGGCGGATTGTTGCTGGTGACGACGAGGATATCGTGGTGGCGGTGGGTCGAAATCGGGGAATCGGTCATGACGAGGTCCGTCCGTAGCTTTGGTGGGTGAAGGGATGAGAGGCGGAGAGGCCGCCATCGACGGCAAGCGCCTGGCCGTTGACATAGCTTGAGTCATCGGAGGCGAGGAACAGCGCGGCGTTGGCGATCTCGATCGGTTCGCCGCCGCGCTTCATCGGGTTGAGCTGGCCGATACGGTCGCCTTGGCCCTTAGCGCGCGCGCGATCGTAAATCGGTCCCGTCATGCCGGTCTCGATCAGGCCGGGGCAGATGGCGTTCACGCGAATCCCCGCGCCGGTGAGCTGGGTGGCCGCGACCTTGACCAGGTTGATGACGCCGGCTTTCGACGCCGAATAGGCCGCCCCGCCGGCACCGGCACGAAGCCCCGCGACCGAGGCGGTGCAGATGATCGATCCGCCGCCTGAGGATTTCATCGCCGTGGCGGCATATTTGATGGCGAGGAACGGACCGATCAAATTGATGCGCAGGATCTCGGCCCAGGCCGCGGCGTCCTGGTCGAAAATGCCGTCGAACCCGCCCGATACGCCGGCATTGGCGAAAAAGATGTTGAGGCTGCCGTGGTCGCGAACGACTTGGTCGACGAGGGATTTGACCGCCGCTTCGTCGCCGGCATCGCAATCGACGTCGGCGCCCTTGAGGTCAGCGCCGACGACGGTCGCACCCTCGGCGCGGAACAGCTCGACGGTCGCCTTGCCGATGCCCGATCCGGCGCCAGTGACGATGGCGATCTTGCCCTCGAGCCTCACAAGCCCACCCCGATCGTGCTGCCACCGTCGACGACGATCGCCTGGCCGGTCATGAAGGTCGAGGCGGGGCTGGCGAGGAAGACAGCGGCACCGGCGATCTCATGGGGCTCGCCGATGCGGCGCATCGGGGTGTGGCGGGTTACGGCTTTCAATGTATCGGGATTTTCCCACAGCGCCTTAGCGAAATCGGTGCGGATCAGGCCCGGCGCGATGCAATTTATGCGCACCCCCTTGGGGCCGAATTCCGAGGCGAGGTTGCGGGCGAGCTGGAAGTCGGCCGCCTTGGAGATGTTGTAGGCGCCGATGGTCGCCGATCCGGTCAGCCCGCCGACCGACGAAATGATGATGATCGAGCCATCCTCGCGCGCCAGCATGTCGGGTGCGACCATGTTGATCAGCCAGTGATTGGCGATGACATTATTGTCGAGGATCTTACGGAACTGATCGTCCGAAATCCCCGCCATCGGGCCGTAATAAGGGTTGGAGGCGGCGTTGCAGACGAGGATGTCGACCTGGCCGAACGCGGCCTTGGTCTGGTCCACCAAGTTCTGCAGCGCGTCCTTGGAGGAGATGCTTGCGGCGACCGCGATGGCGCGGTTTTCGCCATGCTTGGCGTTGATCGCCGCGGCGACCGGATCGCAGGCGTCCTGGTTGCGACTAGAGATGACCACCTTCGCGCCCTGGTCGGCCAGCGCCTCGGCGATCGCCTTGCCGATCCCGCGCGACGAGCCGGTAATGATCGCGACATTGCCGCTGAGGTCGAACAGGCTCAAGCCACCACCTCGGCATGCTTCCCGAACTCGATCAGCGCGATGGCGCGATTGTGGACTTCGTCAGGGCCGTCGGCGAGGCGCAGTGTGCGGATTCCGGCCCAGCTGTGCGCGAGCTGGGTGTCCTGGCTGACACCCGCCCCGCCATGCGCCTGGATCGCATCGTCGATCACCTTCAAGGCCATGTTGGGCGCCTTGACCTTAATCATCGCAATCTCGGCCTTGGCCGCCTTGTTGCCGGCCTTGTCCATCAGATCGGCGGCCTTGAGGCACAAAAGCCGCGAGCAATCGATCTCGATCCGCGCTTCGGCCACGCGCTGCTCCCACACGCTATGCTCGCTTAAGCGCTTGCCGAACGCGGTGCGCGACTGGAGGCGGCGAACCATCAGGCCGAGCGCTTCTTCCGCCGCGCCGATGGTGCGCATGCAATGGTGGATCCGGCCCGGCCCGAGGCGACCTTGTGCGATCTCGAACCCCCGGCCCTCGCCGAGCAGCAGGTTGGCCGCGGGGATGCGGACGTCCTTCAACGCGATTTCCATATGGCCGTGGGGGGCGTCGTCATAGCCGTAGACGGTGAGGTGGCGCTCGACGGTGATCCCAGACGCGTCCATCGGTACCAGCACCATCGATTGCTGCTGGTGCTTCCTCGCCTCCGTGTCGGTCTTGCCCATCACGATCGCCACCTTGCAGCGCGGATCGCCGGCCCCCGACGACCACCATTTCCTGCCGTTGATAACATAATCATCGCCGTCGCGGGTGATGCGGCATCCGGTATTGGTCGCGTCGGACGAGGCGACTCCGGGCTCGGTCATCAGGAAGGCCGAGCGGATCTCGCCGCGCATCAACGGCGCGAGCCACGCGTCTTTCTGCTCGCGGGTGCCGTAGCGGTGGAGCACTTCCATATTGCCGGTGTCGGGGGCCGAGCAGTTGAACACTTCGGCCGACCACAGGATGCGACCCATTTCCTCGGCGCAAATGGCATATTCGAGGTTGGTCAATTGCTCGCCCTCGAAGGCGAAGGTTTCGTCGACATGCTGGAGCGCGCCGCCGGGCGGCATGAACAGGTTCCACAAGCCGGCGTCGCGGGCCTTGGGCTTCAAATCTTCGATCAGCTGGATCGGCTGCCAGCGATCGCCCGCATCGATCTGCTTCTTATAGTCCGCGACTCGGGGGCGAACCTCGTTGTTGATAAAATCACGCACGCGGTCGCGGAAAAAAGACTGGCGTTCCGTAAGGTCAAAATCCACCGTGTCGCTCCCGCTTGCTAATCGCCCAAGTCTGGTCCCAAAACGGGCTAGGACTCTCGCATCTGAAGGACAAGGGGCAGGCCATGAGCTTTTGGAAAAACCTGCGAGCGGTCTATCGGGGAAGTTGGCGAACGATGATCGCCCTGCCTCTTCTGGCGCTTGTTCCGGTGGTTTTCGAGCTGATCCAGCATGTGGTCGAGGTGCAGATTGGAATGTACAACAGCATCGAAGCGGCCAAGGCGGTCGAGCACCACCCCGCCCGAATGGCGATGGGCCTGGTCAAAGTCGTCGCCATAACCATTCCAGTCTATTGGACCGCGCGCTTTCTGGCGACGTCAGATCGTCGGTTCGCGTCGCATTTTGACTCGCAAGCAATGCGCCTTTTCGGTCTGGTCTTGTTATTCCAGACCGCGATGGCGGCGCTCCAGATGTTTGTCTTGCCGCAAACCGCAACGGTCGTTTTGGTCGGTATGGTCTTGGGTTTCCCGATCGCCGCGCTGCTGGCCGGATGGTACGCTGCAGCTCCGCTAGGTAACCCCCGCATCGGTCCCGTCCGATCGACGCGGATGATGGCCCCGGTGCTGGTGTCGACGATCCTGATCTCGTTCCTTGCGATGCTGCCATTGATGATCGTCCATTATGGCTTGGCGGCCTTGGCGCTGTTGGGGCCAATGACGTTGTTATGGCCGACGCTGATCGTGGACTCGCTGCTGGTCGGATGGCTGTCATCGATCCTCGCCGCCACGGTTTACGTCGTCGCGGCGCGCGCTGCCGACCGTGCCGGCGTCGCGTTGTTGGACCGTGGCGACGTTTCCCCGCCTCCGTTAAATCCGCAGGAGATGCCGGCATGACCGACCTCGACACATTCCGTGGGACCACGCGCGCCTGGCTGGAGGCCAATTGCCCGGCCGAAATGCGGGTGCCGATGCGGTCGGAGAAAGATGCTTGCTGGGGCGGGCGGCATTTCACCTTCCAGAGCCCCGCGCAGAAGCAATGGCTCGATGCGATGGGGTCGAAGGGCTGGACGGTGCCCGACTGGCCGCAGGAATATGGCGGCGGCGGGCTGAGCGCGGCCGAGACCAAGGTGCTGAAGGAAGAAATGGCCGCGATCGGGGCGCGCAGCCCGCTGATGAGCTTTGGCATTTCGATGCTTGGGCCGGCGCTGCTCAAATTTGGCAGCGAGGACCAGAAAAAGAAGTATCTGGGCGAGATTGCGCGCGGCGAGATCCGCTGGTGCCAGGGCTATTCGGAGCCGGGCGCGGGGAGCGATCTGGCGGGGCTGCAGACCAAGGCCGACGATCGCGGTGACCATTATCTGGTCAACGGCCAGAAGGTGTGGACCAGCTACGCCGACGAGGCCGACTGGATCTTCTGCCTGGTGCGGACATCAAGCGAGTCGAAGCACGGCGGGATAAGCTTCCTGCTGTTCGACATGGAAAGTCCGGGCGTTTCGACCAAACCGATCCTGCTGATCAGCGGCAATTCGCCGTTCTGCGAGACTTTCTTCGACGATGTGAAGGTGCCCAAGGATCAGTTGGTCGGTGTCGAAAACAAGGGCTGGGACGTCGCCAAGTATTTGCTTGGCCACGAGCGCGAGATGATCAGCGGGATGGGGCTGGGCGGAGAGAAACAGGCGCTCGGTGCGAGTGTCGGCGAGGTGGATGACCCCCTGCTCCGCGCGGAAATTGCCGACTTCGATGTCGACAGTTTGGCGTTTGCCGCGATGAGCGAGAAATTCATCGACCAGTTAAAGGCTGGCGAGGCGCATCCGGCGCTGCCGAGCATGATGAAATATGCCGGGACCGAGCTCAACAAGCGGCGCCACGAGCTGGCCATGGCGGCGGGCGGATCGGACGCGCTGGAGTGGGACAGCGAGCGATCGCGCGGCGGTAAGCTGCCCCGCGAATGGCTCCGCACCAAAGCCAATTCGATCGAGGGCGGGACGAGCGAAGTGCAGTTGGGCATCGTCGCAAAGCATATCCTGCGACTTCCGGGAGCGTGAGGCGATGATGATCCTGACCGACGACCAGCGGATGCTGCAGGACGTGGTGCGGCCGTTCATGGCCGAGGAAGGCGCGATCAAGGCGCAGCTTCGGCATTGGCGCGACACGGGGTGCAAGGACGGGTTCGGGCACGGACTGTGGAAGCAACTGGCCGAGCTTGGGCTGACTGGCATTCTGGTGCCCGAAAGCGCGGGCGGCGCGGGGCTTGGGCAGGTCGAGGCCAATCTGGTGCTTGAGGAAATCGGGCGCAATCTGACCCCCTCGCCCTTCCTGACGACATCGGTTGCGGCGGCGCGGGCGCTGGAAGGATCGGCGCAGGCGGAGCGCTGGTTTCCCGGGATCGTGTCGGGCGAGACGGTGGCGGCGCTGGCGGTCGACGAAGCCAGGAACCACAATCCGGCGGCGACCGCGCTGGAAGCGAAGCGGCAGGGCAATGGCTTCCGGCTCAACGGCCAGAAGCAGTTCGTAGTGCATGGGGCGAGCGCGGATCTACTGCTGGTGGCGGCGCGGACCGCAGGCGGGGCGGGCGAGAGCAACGGCGTGACCTTGTTCGCGGTGCCGCGCGATACGGCGGGGATCGAAGTCGAAAATGTCGCACTGGCGGATTCGTCGAAGGCGGCGCGACTGACGCTGACCGACGTCGCGGTCGATGCCGATGCGGTCGTGGGCGAGGTTGATGACGGCTGGGCGCCCCTGTCGCGCGCGCTTGGTGCGGCGCGCGCGGGGGCGGCGAGCGAACTGGTCGGGATCGCCGCCGGCGCGAGCGAAATGACGTTCGACTATCTCAAGCAGCGCAAGCAATTCGGCAAATTGATTGGCGAATTCCAAGTGCTGCAGCATCGCGCTGCGCATTTGTATGGCGAGATCGAGATTGCCCGGGCGGCCGCGCTAAAGGCGGCGCAACTGATCGATGCCGGCGACCCGCACGCCGAATTGATGACTGCGGTGGCCAAGGCCAAGGCGGGCAAGGTGGCGCGGCTCGCGGTTCAGGAAGGGGTGCAGATGCACGGCGGGATCGGCATGACCGACGAGCATGACATCGGCCTGTACATGAAGCGCCAGGCGGTGCTCGACGAATTGTTCGGCGGGCCGCGCTTCCACACCGGCGAAGTCGCGCGATTGAGTGGCTACTAGGGCCGTTCGAGCAGGAAATTGATCCGCGCGGCGGCGATCGGCTTCGACCGGTCGGTTTGCCACGCCATCGCCTCGACATTGGCGATTCGGTTGCCGAGCCGCTCGATGGTTGCTTCGGCCACGGTGTCGCCCTGCCCCTCGCTGCCGCCGCGCAGATAATCGACCGTCACGGTGACCGGCTTCATGACCACCGCCGGATCACCAATCGCCGCTGCGAGCGCATCGAATGCGGCGAATTCGAGCAGCCCGGCGATCGCACCGCCATGGAGAAAGCCGGGACGACCTACGACATCGGCCCTGAACGGCATGACAAAGCGGCGAACGTCGCCGTCATGCTCGGCGCGGAGGCCAAGCAGCCGGGCATAGGGAGGAAGCGGGTGCATCCGCGCCTGATAGCGGTCGCGAGCGCACGGGTCAGCCCCGCGATTTGTAGCTTGCGACGATTCCCAGGATGAAGGCGGTGAACAAGGCGAGCTGGACCTTGCCTGACGGATCGGACCAGCCAAAGTAACGCCCACCCCACCCAAACAGGGCAATGAACATCGCAAGGGCAATACCGGCAACCATCAGCGGCCTCGTCCATTTCGCCGACACAGTTTTCGACGGTTCATGATCGTGCTTATTGGTAAAAAATTGGTAAAGCTTGCCCTGCCGCAGTCGCCTCGCCATAGGAGCGGCACCCACCTCCGGCCATGGAATCCACGCTCATGAAGGCCCGCGTTTTCGTCACCCTGAAGCCCGGTGTGCTCGACCCCCAGGGCAAGGCCATCCATCATGCACTGGCGGGTCTTGGCTTTGCCGGGGTCAACGATGTCCGCGCCGGCAAATTGATCGAGCTCGACCTGGACGACGGGGCCAGCGACGCCGACATTGAGGCGATGTGTCGCCAATTGCTGGCCAACACGGTGATCGAGAATTTCAAGATCGAGCGTTCCGAAGCCCCTCAACTTGGCTCGGGACAGGCATGATCAGCGCGGTCATAGTCTTCCCGGGATCGAACTGCGACCGCGATTTGAAAGTGGCGATCGAGGCGGTTACCGGTCGCGCCCCGGCGATGGTCTGGCACCGCGAGACACAGCTTCCCGCGGGTACCGGCCTGATCGCCATTCCCGGTGGTTTTTCTTATGGCGATTACCTCCGCTCGGGGGCGATGGCGGCGCGGTCGCCGATCATGCAGGCGGTGGTCGAGGCGGCGGGCAAAGGCGTGCCGGTGCTCGGCATCTGCAACGGCTTCCAGGTGCTGACCGAGGCCGGGCTGCTGCCGGGCGCGCTGATGCGCAATGCGGGGCTCCATTTCGTCTGCAAGCCGGTGGGCCTCAAGGTCGAAACCAGCCAGTCGATCTTCACCAGCGCTTATGCGGCGGGCGAGGAAATTGTCGTGCCGGTCGCCCACCATGACGGCAATTACCAGGCGAACCGCGAGACACTCGACCGGCTTGAAGGCGAAGGCCGGGTCGCGTTCCGCTACACCGGCGAAGTCAATGGCTCAGCGCGGTCGATCGCCGGGATCCTAAACGATGCCGGCAACGTGCTGGGCATGATGCCCCACCCGGAGCGCGCGCTGGAGCCGGCGCATGGCGGGACCGACGGCCGGCGCCTGTTCGAAGGGTTGCTCGAAGCCGTCGCCGCTTAACGGCGGTTGCGCCTGACTTCGTGACAGCCGGCCTGGCTCGGCGGCATGAGGCACAGATAGGTGCGATCGGGGCCGTTGGGATCGACCACAACGCGGCGTGTTTCAAAAGTCATCGGATCGGCGAAGACGTACAGGGTGGCGGCGCTGGCCAGCCCGGCGGCCGACGCACCGATGACCGCGGACGTGACGATTATGGCCCTGCACATCGCTCACCCCTTTTCGTTGCGGAGGAGACTCTACCTCGCCGGTTTAACGGCATATGAATGGACCCTTTGAGCCGCCACCCCAATCCGGCTAGGAGGGCGCCCAAGCGCCCGTAGCTCAGCTGGATAGAGCACGAGACTTCTAATCTTGAGGCCGCTGGTTCGAATCCAGCCGGGCGCGCCATTTTTTGCGATTGCGAGAACGACCGATGATCCCCCGCGAACTGCT
>JBKJNP010000233.1:0-4036 GCA_046593565.1 Sphingomicrobium sp.
GACGGCAATCCGCTCGCCTTGTTCAGCCTCTATATCCTCGCCCCCGGCGAAACGCTGACCCTCAAGGCCGACAGCGCCGCCCGCGCCTTGCTGCTCGGCGGCGCGGCGTTCCCAACCAAACGCCATGTGTGGTGGAATTTCGTCTCCTCCTCGCGCGATCGGATCAATCAGGCCAAGGAAGACTGGACTGCCCGCCTTTTCCCATTGGTCCCCGGCGACGAGGAAGAATGGATCCCGATCCCCGCGGTACCGAAAACGGTCAGCTACCCGTGATCGAACAGCTCCGCCTGCCGCTCGCCACCGGCATCACGATGAACGTGGCGCTCGCCGGCCCCGCCAACGCGCCGCCGGTGATCCTCGTCCACGGATTCCCGGAATCGCATCGCACCTGGCGGGCGCTCGTGCCGCTGCTTCAGGACGATCTCCGGCTGGTCATGCCCGACTTGCGCGGCTTTGGCGCCAGCGACAAGCCGCAGGACGTCGCCGATTATTCCACAGACAGTTTGATCGCCGATTTGTTCGCCCTCGCCGATGCGCTGGACATCGACCGCTTCGCTTTGGTCGGTCACGATTGGGGCGGCGCCATCGCCTGGGCCGCGGCAATATCCGGTAATCCGCGGATCACCCGCCTCGCCATCATCAACTCGCCGCATCCGGCGATCTTCCAGCGCAGCCTGGTCAACCATCCCGAACAGCGCGCGGCGTCGCAATATATGAACGCCTTCCGCACCCCCGGCATGGAAGCCGGCATTGCCCGGATGGGGCTCGACACTTTCTTCGACAAGAGCTTCTCAAGGCACGTCGATCTCGCCTCGATCCCGGCCGACGAGCGCCAGGCCTATATCGACGAATGGGGCCAGCCGGGCGCGCTCACCGCCATGCTCAACTGGTACCGCGCCAGCCGGATCGTCGTCCCCGCGCTGGGTGAGGAAGCGACAATCCCCGACTGGGTCAATCACGTCCCCAAAATCCGCGTTCCCGTCCGCGTCATCTGGGGCCTCGACGACCGCGCCCTGCTCCCCATCCAGCTCGATAATATCGGCGAGGTCGGCGACGACGTGGAGCTGTTCCCGCTCGCGCAAGTCGGCCATTTCGCGCCGTGGCAGGCCCCCGACGCGGTCGCCGCCGCGCTTCTACCCTTCCTGATGTCGGCCTGAGCGGCTAGAGGCGCCGACCATGTCCAATCCCAAGACGTCCACCCGATCCAGATCGCGTTCCGCCGCCCGCCTCGCCGCGGTCCAGGCCCTCTACCAGATGGAGATGGAGGCGACCCCGCTCGCCAAATTGCTCCACGAATTCCACCAGCACCGGCTCGGCGCGACGATCGAGGATGCGACCTACGCCGATGCCGAGATCGACTTCTTCGACGATGTCGTGAGCGGCGCCGACGCCCGCCGCGACGAGATTGACGGATTGATCACCGGCCGCCTCGCCGAGGGCTGGAGCCTTGCCCGGCTGGACAAGCCGATGAAGGCCATATTGCGCGCCGGCACCTACGAATTGCTGGCCCGCCCCGACGTCCCCGCGGCGACCGTCATCTCCGAATATATCGACGTCGCCCACGCTTTCTTCGACAAGCGCGAGACCGGTTTCGTCAACGGTCTGCTCGACGCCATCGCCAAGTCGGCACGCGGCTAACATGGACGAGCGCGAGGCAATCGCGCGGTTGAAACAGATCGCCACCAGCGAGGCGGCGCGCGGCCTGCTCGACGATGCGGCACTGCTCGGCGACCTGGTGCTGACCCACGACAGCATCGCTGAGGGAATACACTACCTCCCCGACGACCCGCCCGAATCGGTCGGCTGGAAGCTCGCCGCAGTCAACGCCAGCGACCTTGCCGCCAAGGGTGCCGAGCCAGTCGCGGCCTTGCTGTCGTTGACGCTCAGCGGCGACGGCGACTGGGAAGCGCGCTTCCTCGATGGTCTCGAAACCGCACTGGCCGCCTTCGAGCTCAAGCTGATTGGCGGCGACACCATCGCCTTGCCGCCGGGCTCACCCCGCGTCCTTGGCCTCACTGCCATCGGCCGCGCCGGACCGGCCACCCCGTCCCGCTCGGGCGGAAAGGCCGGCGACCGCCTGTGGCTGGTCGGCACGCTGGGAGACAGTGCGGCGGGATTGTCCCAATTGCTCGAAGACCCCGCCACTACCGGCCCGTTGGTCGAAGCCTATCGCCGCCCCCGGCCGCTGCTCGCCGAAGGCAAGGCCTTGGCCCCCCACGCCTCGGCGATGATGGACGTGTCCGACGGCCTCCTGCTCGACGCTTGCCGCCTCGCCTCGGCAAGCGGCGTTGCGGCCCACATCGACCTTGCGACGCTGCCACTGTCCGCTGCCTTCATCGCCAGCCGCGGCGAGGATCGTCTGTTCGCCGCGACCGGGGGCGACGATTATGCGCTGCTGGTCGCTTGTCCCGAAACGGTCGATCCGTTCACCCTTCCTTTACCATCGGGGACCAATGTCACCGAGATCGGAAGGCTGGCCGAGGGTGCGGGACTGTCCCTCACGGACGGCGACAGGCCGGTAACGATCCCGGAGCGTCTAGGACATGAACATCGCGGCCTATAGTACCCGCCAGTGGATCGTCGCCCTGATCGGCTTGGCGTCGGGCATGGCAACCGCTGTCCTGCTTCACTGAACAGCCCGCTAGACACACGCTTTTCCACCCCCTAAACCTCCGCCCGTCTTTCGGGCGGAAGGGCCGCTGCATGCGCCGCCAAGCTCCACGGTTACCAGGGGAAGTTCACCAATGAATTTGGTTCTTATCGCGATCGCCTGCGGCGTCGTTGCGCTGCTTTACGGCATTCTCACCAGCCAGCAGGTGCTCCGCGCCTCGCCCGGCAACGCGCGCATGATGGAAGTCGCGGCCGCGATCCAGGAAGGCGCATCTGCCTACCTCAAGCGTCAATATATGACGATTACCATCGTCGGCGTCGTCGTCGCGGCAATCGTCTTCTTCTTCCTCGGCGGACTGTCCGCAGGCGGCTTCCTGCTCGGCGCAATCCTGTCGGGTGCGACCGGGTTTGTCGGCATGAACATCTCGGTCCGGGCCAACGTCCGCACTGCGCAGGCCGCCAGCGAAGGGCTTCAGCAAGGGCTCACCATGGCGTTCCGTGCCGGCGCCATCACCGGCATGCTCGTCGCTGGCCTCGCGCTCCTCGCGATCGCAGGCTTCTTCTATTACCTCGTCGCCATCGCCGGTAACGCCCCCAACGACCGCACCGTCATCGATGCGCTCGTGGCACTGGCGTTCGGTGCTTCGCTGATCTCGATTTTCGCCCGTCTCGGTGGCGGCATCTTTACCAAGGCTGCCGACGTCGGCGCCGATCTGGTCGGCAAGGTCGAGGCCGGAATCCCCGAAGATGACCCCCGCAACCCGGCGGTCATCGCTGACAACGTCGGTGACAATGTCGGCGACTGCGCCGGCATGGCGGCCGATCTGTTCGAAACCTATGTCGTCACGGTCGGTGCGACGATGGTCCTCACCGCGCTGCTGGTCACCGGCGGCGCTGCTGATGATCTGCTTTCCTTGATGGCGCTTCCGCTGCTGGTCGGCGGCGTGTGCGTCCTGACCTCGATCCTCGGCACCTACTTCGTCCGCCTCGGCAAGGGCACCAGCATCATGGGTGCGATGTACAAGGGCTTCGGCGTAACTGCGGTCACCTCCGCGGTCGCGATCTACTTCGCAACCCAATATGCGCTTGGCGATCTCAATGCCGTGATCAGCGCGGGCGAAACCAGCTTCACCGGCATGGACCTTTACTGGTGCATGCTGCTCGGGCTGGTCATCACCGGGCTGATCATCTGGATCACCGAATATTATACCGGCACCAACTATCGCCCGGTCCGCTCGATCGCCAAGGCGTCCGAGACCGGCCACGGCACCAACGTCATCCAGGGCCTGGCGATCAGCCTTGAATCGACCGCTTTGCCGACGCTCGTGATCTGCGCCGGGATCATCATCGCCTACGCACTTGCCGGGTTGATGGGCATCGCCTTTGCGGCCACCGCGATGCTCGCACTGGCGGGCATGGTCGTGGC
>JBKJNP010000234.1:0-6971 GCA_046593565.1 Sphingomicrobium sp.
CTTGAGCCGGCGATGATCTATGCCGCCACCGGCGAAGGGATGCGCGACCCGCATCGCGACAGCGACAATATGGTCATCGCGCCGATGACCGAGGACCTCGTCGTCCAGTCGGTCAACGGCACCATCGCCGCCGCCAGCAATTCTGCCGTCGCCTGGGGCGAACCGCTCCACATCCTGCGTTACCGGCCCGGCCAGCAATATCGCCCGCACCATGATGCGCATGCCTTCGCTCCGATCGAAAAGCGCCGCGTCGCCACCGCCTTGCTCTATCTTAACGAAGCCTATGAAGGCGGCGAGACCCATTTCCCCGAGCTCGATATTACTGTCCGCGGCCAGGTGGGCGACTTGCTTGTTTTCCACAATCTCGATGCCGACAACATGCCCGACCCGCGCATGATCCACGCCGGCCTGCCGATCACGTCAGGCGAAAAATGGCTCGCCACCCGTTGGATTCGTGGGGCCGATTATTTCGGCAGGAGCAGCGACCCGTCGCCATAGCTGTAAAAGCGATAATCCTGCTCGATCGCATGGGCATATGCCGCCTGCATCACGTCCAGCCCCATCAGCGCCGAGACCAGCATAAACAGGGTCGATCGCGGCAGATGAAAATTGGTCAGCAATCCGTCGATTGCCTTGAAGCGATAGCCCGGGGTGATGAAAATCGCCGTGTCACCCTCGAACGGGCAAATTACCCCGTCCTCGCCCGCTGCGCTTTCCAGCAAACGGAGCGACGTCGTCCCGACCGCAATTAGTCGCCCACCGCTGGCCCGCGCCGCATTGAGCCGGTCGGCGGTGGCGGCGTCGATCCTGCCCCATTCGGCGTGCATCCGGTGATCCGCGGTATCCTCGACCTTGACCGGAAGGAAGGTCCCCGCGCCAACGTGCAGGGTCAGCGTCTCTCGGATGATACCCCGGGCATCGAGCGCCGCCACCAGCCGGTCGGTGAAATGCAGCGCGGCGGTCGGCGCGGCGACCGCACCAGCCTCCCGCGCGAACATCGTCTGGTAATCGCTAGCATCAGCCGCGTCGGTGCCACGCTTCGAAGCGATGTACGGCGGCAGCGGCATTCGCCCCGCCCGCTCCAGCAAGCCCTCGACAGGCTCCTCGCCGCCGAATTCCAGCAAGATCGCTCCCGCTTCGTCGCGCTCGATCGCCGCGGCGAACACCCCATGGCCGAAGTCGATGATATCTCCGGTCCGCAACCGCTTGGCGTTGCGCACGAATGCCCACCAGCGGCGCAGGCCGTCGCGCTTGTGCAGGGTCGCGCCAATGCTGGCCTCGCCGCGCTTGCCCTCCAGCTGGGCCGGGATGACCTTGGTATCGTTGAATACCAGCACGTCGTCGGGGCGGAGCAGTTCGGGCAGGTCGAGCATCGCGCGGTCGGCCATCGCGCCGCCTTCCACCACCAGCATCCGCGCCGAGTCGCGCGGCCGCGTGGGGCGCAGCGCGATCCGGTCGTTGGGCAGGTCGAAATCGAAGTCGGCGACCTGCATCAGTCGCCGCTGGGCTTTGCCTCGGGCTCGGCCGGCGCCGCGGCAGCCGGCACTATGGCTGGCGCAGGCAGTGGCCCGTCGATCCACACCCGGACCATCTTGGTCGGCGCTTCGGGCGGCTCGCCCGGTGCGATGCCATCGACGAACTGCATCCCCGAGATCACGCGACCCAGGATGCTATACTTTTTGTCGAGCACCATGCCGGCCGACAGCATGATGAAAAACTGACTGTTACCGCCGTTAAGATCGTCCATCGTCCGCGCCATCGCCATCACGCCGCGCATATGCGGGAGGCCGCTGAACTCGGCTTGCACATTGGGCAGGGTCGACCCTCCGGTGCCGGTGCCCTGGGGGTCTCCGCCCTGCGCCATGAAGCCGGGAATGACGCGATGGAAGGTCAAACCGTTGTAGAAGCCCTGGCTGGCCAGCGTCTGGATTCGATAGACATGTTGCGGCGCGATGTCGGGGCGAAGCTGGATGACCACCGTCCCGCCACTCGACAATTCGATATTGAGGCGGTTGGCCGGATCGGCGGCGATTGGCGCGGGCGCGGTATGGGTAAGCGCAGGCGCGACCGGCGGCGCGGGCTTTGCCGCAACCAGCGCAAGCGCCATCAACGGTAGTGCAAACAAGGTTTTACGCATCGATTTTTTCCCACCCAATTCTTTCACCGAGCCGCTAGGCGACCGCGACTGAACCGCGACTGACGATCATCTACCCAATTTGGCGGCGACGTCGGCGACCACCGCCGGCGGGACGAACTTGTCGATCTTGCCACCATAGCGCGCAATCTCTTTCACCAACCTCGAGGCGATCGGCTGGAGCGAGACATCGGCCATCAGGAAGACGGTTTCGATATCGTCGTTCAATTGCTGGTTCATCCCCGCCATTTGATATTCATATTCGAAATCGGCCACCGCGCGCAGGCCCCGCAGGATCAGGCTCGCGCCTTCGCGGGTGGCGAAATCCATCAGAAGCGAGTCGAACTCGACTACCGCGATGTCGCCCGGAATGTCGGCCAGCTCGCGTTCGACCATGACCAACCGCTCGGCCACCGTGAACATCGGCTCTTTCGACGGATTGGTCGTCACCCCGATCACTAAGCGGTCGACCAGGTGCGCGCCGCGACGGATGATGTCGAGATGCCCCAAGGTCAGCGGGTCGAACGTGCCGGGATAGACACCGATGCGCCGAACCTGGGCTGAAACGCTGCTCATCGGTCGCGCTTCGTCACGAAGCCGGCGATGGCGCGAAGCAAATCGGCTTCTTCGCCATGGTTGCCGAGATGTTCAATCGCTTGGTCGACCAGCATGTCGGCCTGTTGCCGCGCCCGCTCCTCACCAAGCAGGGAGACGAAGGTTGCCTTGCCCGCATCGGCATCTTTTTGCAGCTTCTTGCCCGCCGTCGCCTCGTCGCCGCTATGGTCGATCAGATCGTCGGCGATCTGGAACGCCAGTCCGATGTTGCGGGCATAGCCGCGGTACGGCGTGCGCGATTCGACCGGCAGCCGCGCCAGGATGCAGGCGGCCTCGACCGAAAATTCGATCAAAGCGCCGGTCTTCAATTGCTGCAACCGGGTTATCGCCGGAAGATCGAGCGACTGACCCTCGGCGGCGAGATCGAGCATCTGGCCTCCGCCCATCCCCGACAGGCCCGACGCATTGGCCAGGCCGAGCACCAGTTCGGCGCGCGCCGAGGGCTCGGGGCAGGTCTCAGGATCGGACAATATTTCGAACGCCAGATCGTGGAAGCAGTCACCGGCGAGGATCGCAGTCGCTTCGTCATAGGCCTTGTGGACCGTCGGCTTGCCGCGCCGCATGTCGTCGTCGTCCATCGCCGGAAGATCATCGTGGATCAGGCTGTAGACATGGACCGCCTCGATCGCGGTGCCGACGCGGACGGCTCGATCCTCGTCGATCCCGAACAGGCGCGAGGCGGCGACGGTGAGCAGTGGCCGAAGCTTCTTGCCGCCGCCGATCGCGGCATGGCGCATCGCCGAAAACAACCGGTCGCGCGGATCGCCCGGCGGCTCCAGCAAAACGGAGAAGATCGAGTCGACCGCGCCGGCAATGCGCCGAGCCTCGGTATCGAGGTCGAGGACGGTGCGCTCGATCATTCTAGTCGACATCGAACGGCGCCGTTCCTGCTGGCTGGCCATCGGGGCCGAGCTTGATTTGCTCGATCCGCTCCTGCGCCGCCGCCAGCCGCGCTTCGCAATGACGCTTTAGCCGGTCGCCGCGCTGGTACAGCTCGATCGACTTGTCGAGCGGCTCGCTGCCCTGCTCGAGGCTGCGCACGATCGTCTCGAGCTCGGCCAGCGCCGCCTCGAAACTCAACTGGTCGATCGGGTCGGAAGCCATGGATGAAGTCTGTCCCGCTCGGGAGTGATTGGCAAGCGCCGACGTTGTTCTCGAAGCCCGTCAGGCGCGCTTGAATGGATCCTTGATGCCCGGGACGATCTCGTCCGACGTATCGACCTCGCCAGCCTCCGCCGCGACCAATGCCGCTTCGGCATCGCGGGCATTTTGGTCGCGTTCGGCGCGAAGCTCCTGGATCAGGGCCGCGCGGTCGCTGTCGAAGCGAGTGTCGGTCGGGGCCGGGGTGCCGGCCGCCTTCTGCGCCTTGATCACCGCGGCATCGAGCTCGCGCTGCGAGGTCAGGCCGAGCGTTACCGGATCCTTCGGCTGGATATTGGCCATGTTCCAGTGCGACCGGTCGCGGATCGCGCCGATCGTGGTGCGGGTGGTGCCGATCAATTTGCCGATCTGGCCGTCCGACACTTCGGGATGGTTGCGGATGATCCAGGCGATGCCGTCGGGCTTGTCCTGGCGCTTCGACACCGGGGTGTAGCGCGGGCCCTTGGTGCGGGTGATGGGGTCCGGCGCCTTGTGCATCTGGAGCACATAATCAGCGTCCTTCTGTCCCTTTTCGATTTCCTCATGGGTCAGCTCGTTGGCGCGGATCGGATCGCGCCCGGTCAGCTTGGTCGCCGCGGTGTCATCGGCGATGGCCTGGATCTCAAGGATATGGAGCCCGCAAAATTCGGCGATCTGGGTGAAAGCCAAGGACGTATTGTCGACCAGCCAGGCGGCGGTGGCATGGGGCATGAGCGGCTGGGCCACACGAAATCTCCTACAAATAGAAAGGGCCGCCCCTTCCCGGAGCGGCCACATTGGGGGCGATTTACGCTTGCAGGTGACGAAGGGCAAGCGGAGTCTGAGCGCCGGGGATAAAGTCACAAAGGTCGTTAAAGTCGCAAGGTCGTGGGGACGACGACCAAATTGGTCATCCTGGGCAAATAGAACCCCGCTTAGGGCAACATATATCCCATTTGGCTTGTTTCGCCAATGACTACTCGAGCGACAATACGATCTTGCCGACATGATCGCCCGATTCCATCCGCTTGTGGGCGGCGGCGGCCTCGGCGAGCGGAAATACCTTGTCGATTGCCGGCTTTAACCGGTTGCCCTCGACATAGGGCCAGACCGTCTTGGCCAGCTCGTCGGCGACCATCGTTTTGAAGCGGACGTCGCGGGCACGCAAAGTCGATCCGGTCAGGGTCAGGCGGCGGCGCATGATCTCGACGATCGGCACTTCGGCGGTCGCCCCGCGCTGGAAAGCAATCGACACATGGCGGCCTTCATCTGCGAGGCAGGCGAGGTTGCGCGGCACATAGTCGCCGCCGACCATATCGAGCACCACATCGACGCCCCTGCCGTTGGTCAGGGCAGCGACCTCGGCGACGAAATCCTGGCGCTTGTAATCTACCGCATGGGCCGCGCCGAGCGCCAGCGCCGCCTCGCATTTGGCCGCGCTGCCGCAAGTGACGATCACGTCGAGGCCGAACAATTTGCCGAGCTTGATCGCCATCGTGCCGATCCCGCTGGTCCCGCCATGGACCAGCACGGTGTCGCCATCGGCCGCGAACCCCCGCTCGAACAGGTTGATCCACACCGTGAACAATGTCTCGGGCATCGCCGCCGCTTCGGTCAGACGCATCACTTCGGGGACCGGCAGGCAGGTGCCAGCCGGCGCGACGCAATAGTCAGCATAGCCGCCGCCCGCGACTAAGGCGCAGACCCGCGCGCCGATCAGGTGCATCACCCCTGTCCCGGCCGCGACCACTGTCCCGGCGATCTCCAATCCGGGAATGTCGGTCGCGCCCGGTGGCGGCGGATAGACCCCCATGCGCTGCAGCACGTCGGGCCGGTTGACCCCCGCCGCGGCAACCCGGATAAGCACTTCGTCAGGACCGGGCTGCGGCACGGGCCGCTCGACCAGGCGCAGCACTTCGGGGCCGCCCGGAGCCGAGATTTCGATTGCACGCATAACGGTCGGACTGGTCACGACGCGCCTTATTGACAGCCTGCCGCGATCGGTCAACGCTGGAGACATGGACGAGGACGACTTCTTTTCCAGCAAGCCGGTCGATCCGCTGACGCTGGTCTGCAAGCAAGACCTCGGTCCGCTGTCGGTGGCCGAGCTCGACGAGCGGATCGAGCTGCTCAAGGGCGAGATCGCCCGGGTCGAGCAGCATCTGGCCGAATCGCAGGCCCACCGAAGCGCCGCAGATGAGCTTTTCAAGCGATCGTAGACGCCGCTGCGCCGATGCGTTGCATCGATACGCCATCCTGCCCTTGATTGCGTGGACACATGGGACGACATTGAGGTCCAAGGAGTAATAAATGGCTATTTTCGCACGGGCCCTCGAAACGACCCTGTCCAACGCACTTAACGAGGCGGGCAAGCGGCGGCACGAATATGCCACGCTTGAGCATTTGCTGATGGCGCTGGTCGACGACGAGCATGCCAGCCAGGTGATGACCAGCTGCGGGGTCAACCGCGACGAGCTGAAGGCCACGATCAAACATTATCTGGATAACGAGCTTGGCGCTTTGGTTGCCGACAGCGCGACCGACCCGACCCCGACCAGCGGTTTCCAGCGCGTGGTCCAGCGCGCCATCCTGCACGTCCAGTCGTCCGGCCGCGATGATGTCACCGGCGCTAATGTACTGGTCGCCTTGTTCAGCGAACGCGAGAGCTATGCGGTCTATTTCCTCCAGCAGCAGGACATGAGCCGACTGGATGCGGTAACCTTCATCAGCCTCGGTGTCGGCAAGGGTGAAGCCGCGGCCGAACCGCGCGACCCCGGCGCCGCGCCCGAGGAGAAGACCGAGACCAAGGCAAGCGACAAGAAGGAAAGCGCGCTTGCACAGTTCACCGTCAACCTCAACGACAAGGCCAAGGCGGGCAAGGTCGATCCGCTGATCGGGCGCATGCCCGAGGTCGATCGCACAGTGCAGATATTGTGCCGCCGATCAAAGAATAACCCGCTCTACGTCGGCGACCCGGGCGTGGGCAAGACCGCGATTGCCGAAGGGCTGGCGCGCAAGATCATCTAGGGCGACGTCCCCGAAGTGCTGTTGCCGGCGATCATCTACTCGCTCGACATGGGCTCGTTGCTGGCGGGGACGCGCT
>JBKJNP010000084.1:0-4147 GCA_046593565.1 Sphingomicrobium sp.
TTCCGGCCGCGACACCGGCCATCATCAACTTCTTTAATATCGACGCCACAACTCCACTCCTCAATCCGTTTCCCTGCCTTAACGACAGGAACGGCGGTGAGTTGCGTCTTGGTCGGATTACAGGGTCAGGTGGCGGGTCGGGCGGAGCTCGGCGAGCCGCACCTGGTGCCTCCGCCGCGCCGGATCGGCCATCAATGCCAGCGCCATGGCGAAAATGGTCGCGATGGCGGCGGTGCGGAGCGGATAATCGACCAGGGAATGGAGCAATATCGCGGCCGAGGCGATGCAGGCGGCGCGGCCCAGTTCGGCGGCATTGGGCGAACGCCAGATGGTGAACGCTCGCGTCCCCCACCAGATTGCGAGCAGGATCATCAGCGCGATCGCCGGAATGCCGCCCTCTAGCGCCAACTCGAGATAATCATTGTGCGCGTGGTTGACGTAGGTCCGCTCGATCGTCGCGGGTTCCTCGTAGCGCGGATAAATTGCGGTGAAGGTGCCGATGCCCGATCCGGCAAGCCCGGAATCGCGGATTGCCTCGCTAGTGTGGGCCCAGATGTCGGCGCGGATTGTGACCGAGGTCTTGTTGGACGCACTCATTCCGGCGGAGACCATCACCGCCAGCACCGCGGTCCCGGCCACGAACAAAAGCCCCAGCATCGCTGCCAGCCGCCCGAGCCGGACCCGGCCCGGGGGGATCAACTGCAGCGCCGCGGCGCCGACCACCGGCGCGCCGATGATCAGCAAGGCGAACGATTGGTTGATACCGATCCCGAGCAGCACGACCACCGCTGCGCCGCCCGCCAATGTCGCGGTCAGCAGGCGGTCGTTGGTGCCAGACTGCTGCCGCCACTGCCGGGTACCGAGCGCTACCAGGAACGGGATGCTGACCAGCAGCAGGGTCGCCATATGGTTGGCATTGGCGAACAGGCCCGATGCTGTGCCGAGATTTGCCTGGCGATAGAGATAGGGGCCGGTCCCGCCGCTCTGAATCTGCATCACCCCGAGTGCGACCGAAATGAAGGTGGCGCACAGCAGGGCGATCAGCAGCCAGCTGTCGCGATAGGCGTCGAGGCGCAGGATCAGCGCCAGCATCGCCAATGGGGGCAGCATCGCCATCGCCGTCGCAATCGTTCCGGCCGGGGCCAGCGACAAGGACATCCACGGCAGCGGCTGGCCGAGCAGGCGGAAACCATCGATCACGACGTCGCGGCCAGGAAGCAGCGTCCAGATCGCGGGAGGAAGCGGGATCAGCTGGAATGAAACCAGCGCCACCGCCGCAGCGGCGAGCCATCCAAGCTGGCGCGCAGGGCGCGAATCCTTAAGCGGGGTGCGGGTCAGGAAGGCCCAGACGAGAATAAGGATCCCGATCAATTGCAGGGCGAGATTGGTAAAGATTCCCTGCGCGCTCCCGCCCATCACGATGCAGGCGAACAAAAAGGCCGGTCCGACCGCCTGGCGCGCCCAGCTCATCGTGCCCCGGCCACGGGCGATAGCCGTAGGTCCAGGATCGTCAATTGCGCGGTTTCTGAACTTTCGGACGGACGGCCGCGAAGCTCGAGCGATTGCGCCGCGCAACCCGTCGTCGGAACCGCAAACGATCCCGCTATGCTGCCCTGGTCGACAGCCTCTAGCGGCAACTGGAACAAAGGAGCGGTGCCCGGGACGCACTGGATGATCCACGCCACCCCGTTCGCCCGCGACGGACCGTCGACGCGCATCGACAGCCGGTAGCGACCGGGGGCAAGGCCGAGTAGCTGGCTTGCCAGCGTCACATCCACGCGGCCGTAATAGATCACATCGAGGCCGCCGCTGCCCGAGGCCTCGGCGACCCCCGAACTGCCCGAGGCATAGTTCCAGTTGAATGGGGGCGGCCCGGGCAAGTCGCGAAATTGGGGATTGTAGACCAGGCCGCGATTGGCGACCCCGGCAATCCGCGCCCACATCGCTTCAGCGCCCTTGTAATCGCCAGCGGTGACCAAAGACTGGACCAGTCGCCCCTGCCAATCGGCGCGCGGCGCGCCCGGTTGCGGCTCGGGTGCCAACGCCAGCACCAGCGGCGCATTGCGCGCATCTTCGGAGAGCAGTGCCAGGGTGCTGTCGCGAACAGCGGGCGACACGGCGAAATAGCGCCGCAACTCGGCGATCGCGCCCGGACTCCGCGCATAAGCGGCGAGTGCCGGCGCTAGCGGCTGTGACGCTTTCTGGGACAAGCGCGCCAAGGCGCCCATCTCGATAAGCCCGGGCAGGATGCGGTTGGTTTTCAGATAGCGGTCGGCAAGGAAATAGCGAGCGGCCTCGGACCGCGGATTGCGATCGCGGGCGGCCAGGAACAGGCGTTCCGCGCGGTCGCGGTCGCCGGCCATTTCCGCGACCGTCCCCTCGACCAGGAACGGATCGGGCGAAAGCGGCGCGCCCCGGGCGACACCCGCCATCGTCTGCCGCGCTGATGGCGGCACCGAATTACCGCGCGCCGCCGCCGTACCGATTTCGGCCATGGCGCGATTGGCCGACGCCTCGGGATGGCCGTCAAACGAGGATTCGAGCGCTCGTAACGCATGGTCGCTCGGCGCGACGAAAGTCATTGCCCGGACCGCCCCGATCGCCAGCAATAATGCTAGCGGAAGGACGACCAGCGCCCTAGCCCTGAACATCAATGCCGCCCGCTCCGGGTCATCGTTCGTCGGACTGGTGCGAAATGAGGATCAGCTCGCTCGGCGATTTCTCGACCGCGCCATATTGATAGAGGCGATAGCCATATTGGCTTGCTTCGTCGGTCGACTTGGTGAGGATCGCGCCGACCACGTTGGCGCCGCCGAGACGCAGGCGATCGAGCGAATCGCGCGCCGCCTTGGTTCGGGTGCGGCCCGATTCAACGACCAGCGCTACGCTGCCCGCGACGGTAGCGAGCAGGGTCGCATCGGCCAGGCCGAGCACCGGCGGTCCGTCGATGATCACCCGGTCGAACTGCTGCGCGGCCTCGCGCAGGATCGCCTCGAACCGCGGGGTCGACAGCAGGTCGGCGGGGTTGGGCGGGGTCGGCCCGCATGGCAGCAGGTAGAGATGGTCATATTGCGTATCGAGGATATGCGCGCGGATCGACTCGTCGTTGGTCAGCAGCTTGGTCAGGCCCTGGCGCTTGGAATGGGCCTTGAACACGGGCCGCCTCAAATCGCCGTCAATCAGGAGCACGGTTTCGCCGCGACGGGCATAATTTTGGGCGAGCGCGAGCGCCGAAGAAGATTTGCCCTCCGACGCCCTGGTGCTGGTAATCAGCAAGGTCTTCGGCGCGCCGGACTCGGTGCTGAACCGAAGCGCGGCAAGGACCGCCGAATAGGCTTCGGTGGCAGCCGACGAGACATCCTTCAATTCCTCGATGATCGCCCCGGCGGTACCGCGCTTGGGAATGACACCGAGGCAGGCGAGCCCGAGCTTGGCCCGAACATCCTCGCGAGTCTTGATCGTGTCGTGGACAAATTCGAGCGCCAGCGCGAGCGCCAAGCCGGCGAGCAGCCCAATCGCGAAGCCGAGCAGCAAATTGTTGCGCATGTTGGGTTTGTACGGACCGCCCGGCACTTCGGCGCGATCGACGATCGACACCGGCGAAGTGCCGACGCCGCCCGCCACGCCGACCTGCTTGTAGCGCTGGAGCAGCGCATCATAGAGCCCACGATTGGTGTCCACGTCGCGCTGCAGGATATTATACTGAATGCTTCGCCCGCGAAGGTCGAGCACCGATCCGCGCAATTGGTTGACCCGCGCGCGCAAGGACCCCTCGGCAGCGGCGGCGGCGCGAAAATCGGCCAGCAGGCTGGTCGATTTGCCGCCAGCGACGCGCGATTGCTCGGCATTGATCTGGCGATTGATCTCCTCGATCCGCGAACGCAGCGCGACCATGTCGGGATGGTCTGGCTTGAGCAGGGTCAATTTGTCCTGGTAATCGGCCTCCAGCGCGGCGCGCGATCCGCGCAGCGCCGAAGTGCTCTGATTGACCTCGGACGAGGCTCCGGCGAGGCCGGCCTGGCGATAGGCACCTTCGGCCATCACCCGGCGCGCGGTCGCTTCTGCAAGTGCCGAATTGAGCGCAATCAACGAGCCGCCCTGGAGCGACGATGCGTCGGTGGTGGTCGATCCCGCCTCCCCCGATCCG
>JBKJNP010000263.1:0-7027 GCA_046593565.1 Sphingomicrobium sp.
CGATCCCATGCCCGATCCGACCGACAAGCCGCTGCTCGCCGTGCTGCGCGGCGAACGGCGCGACCCGCCGCCGATGTGGCTCATGCGTCAGGCCGGCCGCTATTTGCCCGAATATCGCGCGCTGCGAGCCGAGAAGGGTGGGTTCCTCGACCTGGTCTATGATCCGGCCGCCGCGGCCGAGGTCACGCTCCAACCATTGAAGCGATTCGCGTTCGACGGCGCCATCCTGTTTTCCGACATCCTCATTGTACCCCACGCGATTGGCCAGGATTTGTGGTTCGAGACCGGCGAGGGGCCGCGCCTGGCGCCGAAGATGGTCGAGGCGCGCCTGCGCGACCTCAAACCGCGCATGGAGCGCCTGGCGCCGATTTATGAGACGGTACGGCGGGTAAAGGCTTCATTGTCGCCCGAGACGACTTTCCTTGGCTTTGCCGGCAGCCCGTGGACCGTGGCGACCTACATGATCGCCGGGCAGGGCAGCCGCGAGCAGGCCGAGGAGAGGCAATTGGTCTATAATGATCCCGGCAAGATGGACATGATCCTCGACCTGATCGCCACCGTTACGGTCGATTATCTATCCGGCCAGATCCTCGCCGGGGTCGAGGCGGTGCAATTGTTCGACAGCTGGTCGGGCAGTCTCGCCCCGGCCCAGTTCGAGCGCTTCGTCATCGCCCGCAATGCGTGGATCGTCAGCGAACTCAAAAAGCGCCATCCGACGATCCCGATCATCGGTTTTCCCAAGGGCGCCGGGGGCAAATTGGGCGCCTATGCCCGCGAAACTGGGATCGATGCGATCGGGCTGGACGAGACGGTCGACCCGTTGTGGGCCAATCGCGAGCTTCCCGACCGAATGCCGGTCCAGGGCAATCTCGACCCGCTGGCGCTGATGGCTGGCGGCGATGCGTTGCGCGATGCCACGCTGCGCGTGCTTGACGCGCTCGGTTCGCGCCCGCACATCTTCAACCTCGGCCATGGCATCGGCCAGCACACGCCGATCGCCCATGTCGAACAACTGGTCGAGCTGGTGAAGGCCAAAAGGTGAGGGTGACAGCCCAATGAGCGATTTTGCCGGCTTCCTCGGGGCCGCTTATCTGTGGGTCAAGGCGGCGCACGTCACCTTCGTCATCTTCTGGATGGCGGGCCTGTTCCTGCTGCCCCGTTTTTACGTCTATCATCACGCCACCACCCCCGGATCGGCCGAGGATCGCGCCTGGATCGAGCGCGAGGACCGCACCCGCACCATCATCCTGATGCCCGCGATGCTGATCGTGTGGGCGCTGGGGTTGATGCTGGCGGTGCATCTTGAGGTATTCCGGCAGCCCTGGTTCATCGCCAAATTCGCGCTGGTCGTGGCGCTGACCGGCTACCAGGGGTGGATCTCGGCTTATGGCAAAAAGCTCGCCAAGGGCATGCGCCCGCTCGAGAATCGCACCTTGCGGATCATGAACGAAATCCCGGGCGTTGCCGCGGCGCTGATCGTCGTGCTGGTCATCGTCCGCCCGTTCTAGCTGGTGCTCAGTCCGCTCGTTCTCGGCGCTTACGCGGTGCTCTGGTTAGCCTGCCTCTATTTGTTAGGCCTCGGGCTGCTGATCCTGTTCGCTCGCGACCGAGCCCATCGCTTCCTCGTCGCCTTAGCCCAGACACCGCACGCCAACTGGACCGAGTCAGTTCTGCGGATGCTGGTTGGAATCGCGTTCGTCATTGCCGCGCCGGACCTCGATCACCCGCTAGCCGCGCGCACGTTTGGTGCCTTCCTCGCTTGCACCGCGCTGCTGTTCGTTATGTTTCCCAGCCTCCATCGGCGCTTCGCGGCGCTGGCGGTAGCTTCGGTCGCTCCGTTCCTGCCCTTTCTTGGGATCGCCTCGATCACGATGGCGGTGCTGCTGGCGCTGTATATCGTCTGATCGCCAGAACGGTCGGACTTGAAGACGAACCGCCGCCCTCCCCATATTGACTAAATCAGGGGCCACACCTAGTGCCGCGACATACGGCGCACCGGCCTTTTCCCATGACAACCGGTACGACCTGTCCCTTTGCGGCGTCCTGCCGCCCTGCGTACACGCTCCCCGCGTTACCAACACGAAAAGCCACAGCCAGATGCATCTCAAAGATCTCAAGAAAAACACCCCCGCCGAATTGGTCGCGATGGCCGAGGAAATGGGCATCGAGGGCGCGTCGACCCTGCGCAAGCAGGATCTGATGTTCGGCATCCTCAAGGTCCGCGCCGAAAGTGGCGCCGAGATCATGGGCATGGGCACGATCGAGGTGTTGAACGACGGCTTCGGCTTCCTGCGCAGCCCGGAAGCCAATTACCTCGCCGGACCCGACGACATTTATGTCGCGCCCAATCTTGTCCGCAAGTTCGGGCTTCGCACCGGCGATACCTGCGAAGGCGAGATCCGCGGCCCCAAGGACGGCGAGCGCTATTTCGCGCTGACCCGCATCACCCAGATCAATTTCGACGAGCCCGACGCGGTTCGCCACCGGGTCAATTTCGACAATCTCACCCCGCTCTATCCCGACAAGAAATTGACCCTTGACAGCGCCGACCCGACCCAGAAGGACAAGTCGGCCCGCGTGATCGACATCGTCTCGCCCCAGGGCAAGGGCCAGCGCGCGCTGATCGTCGCGCCGCCGCGCACCGGCAAGACCGTGCTGCTGCAGAATATCGCCCGCGCGATCACCGACAATCATCCCGAAGTGTTCCTGATCGTGCTGCTGATCGACGAGCGCCCGGAAGAAGTTACCGACATGCAGCGCAGCGTGAAGGGCGAGGTCATCTCCTCGACCTTTGACGAGCCCGCGCAGCGCCACGTCCAGGTCGCCGAAATGGTGATCGAGAAGGCCAAGCGCCTGGTCGAGCATAAGAAGGATGTCGTCATCCTGCTCGATTCGATCACCCGCCTGGGCCGCGCCTACAACACCGTCGTGCCGTCCTCGGGCAAGGTGCTGACCGGCGGCGTCGACGCCAACGCCCTGCAGCGCCCCAAGCGCTTCTTCGGCGCGGCGCGCAACATCGAGGAGGGCGGATCGCTGTCGATCATTGCCACCGCGCTGATCGATACCGGGTCGAAGATGGACGAGGTCATTTTCGAGGAGTTCAAGGGCACCGGTAACTCGGAAATCGTGCTCGACCGCAAGGTCAGCGACAAGCGCATCTTCCCCAGCCTCGATGTCGGCAAGTCCGGCACCCGCAAGGAAGAATTGCTGGTCGACGCCGCGGTTCTCTCGAAGATGTGGGTGCTGCGCCGCATCCTGATGCAGATGGGCACGGTCGATGCGATGCAGTTCCTGCTCGACAAGATGAAGGACGCCAAGTCGAACGAGGATTTCTTCGCCAGCATGAATCAGTAGCTGAGCCCGCATATCGGGCACGCTTCATGCGTGTTCGATTTGCGGCCGCGACTTGGGAAACAAGTGACCCGCCAAGCATTGGGCGGGAAAGACGACCAACCACAGGGCTGAATAGATGATCGACCTTCTCCTCGCTGCCGTCCACGCCGCTCCGGCAGCAGGCCTTGGCGGCCCGGCCGACATGTGGACGGCGATCGTCAATGATTTCTCGAACATCACCGAGCCGGCGGCGCTGTCCGCCTTCCTCCAGGTGATCATGATCGACCTGGTGCTGGCCGGTGACAATGCGATTGTCGTCGGTGCGCTCGCCGCGGGCCTGCCGCCCGAGCAGCGCAAGAAAGTCATCCTGATCGGCGTCCTGGCGGCGCTGGTCCTGCGCGTGTTCTTCGCCCTGATCGTTACCCAATTGCTTCAGGTGGTCGGCCTGATTCTGGCCGGTGGCATCTTGCTGCTGTGGGTGGCGTGGAAGATGTGGCGCGAGCTGCGCCCGGCGTCCGCCGATTCCTCCCCCGGATCGCCCGAGATCGAGGGTGACGAGCATAGCGGCATCCGCTCCGCCAAGAGCTTCGCCGGGGCGGCCTGGGCGGTCGCGGTGGCCGACGTCAGCATGAGCCTCGATAATGTCCTCGCGGTCGCAGGGGCGGCACGCGATCACCCTGGGATCATGATTGTCGGGCTGATCGTCGCGGTCGCGCTGATGGGCCTCGCCGCCAACGTCATCGCCAAATATATCGAGCGCTACCGCTGGATCGCTTATGTCGGTTTGGTGGTGATCATCTATGTCGCTGGCAAGATGATGTGGGAAGGCTGGAAAGACGTCGCCCCGGCGCTCGGCTTCGCTTAGGGGTGTCGCGCTGGGGTAATCATGAGTAATTGCCCCCACCCCATTTGTGTCGAGCGTAGTCGAGACACGTCTTTCGATTGCGGCTAATCAGGTCGAATGTCCGACACCATCTTCGCGCTGTCGAGCGGCCAGCCCCCGGCGGCCGTGGCGATCATCCGCTCCAGCGGGCCGAACGCCTTCGCTGCGGCCGAGGCGCTCGCGGGCAAACTCCCGCCGGTCCGCCGGGCCACGCTTCGCGGATTGCGCGATCCCGCGACCGGCAATTTGCTCGACCAGGTGCTGCTCCTCCGCTTTGACGGCTCCGCCTCGGTCACCGGCGAAGATATCGTGGAATATCAATGCCATGGTGGGCGCGCGGTGGTGCGGTCGATCCTTGATGCGCTTGCTGCCCAACCCGGCATGCGCGGCGCCGATCCGGGCGAATTCACCCGTCGCGCCTTTGCCAATGGGCGGATCGACCTGACCGAAGCCGAAGGGTTGGCCGATTTGCTCGAGGCCGAAACCGAGCGGCAGCGCAGGGCTGCCTTGCTCCGCGCCGACGGCGGCGTGCGGCGGATGGTCGAGGGTTGGCGGGAACGGATCGTCCTGCTCTCGGCGCGCGCCGAGGCGGCGATCGATTATGTCGACGATGAGGAGGAGACGGGGGCGGACGTCAGCGCGTTGGAGCAGGAAGCCCGCGCGCTCGCCACCGATCTCGCCGGGTGGCTCGAGCGACCTCGGGCGGAACCGCTCAAGGAGGGGGTCAGGGTCGTTGCCGCGGGTCCGCCGAATGCCGGAAAGTCCAGCCTGATCAACGCCTTGAGCCAGAGCGACCGGGCGATAGTGACTGACGTGGCCGGCACCACGCGTGACGTCATCGAGGTGCCGGTGGCGATCGGCGGCATCCCGTTCGTACTGGTCGACACCGCGGGCTTGCGTGACGGTCGCGATGTCGTCGAGCGAATCGGAATCGAGCGCGCCGAATCCGAGGTCGCGCGCGCAGATCTGTTGCTGTGGCTGGGTGATCCCGAAGCGGCGCCGATGCATGCCCAACGCATCCAACTCCACCCGCGCGCAGACCAGCCGGGCAGGCAAGCCACTCCGCCCGGGGCGCTTGCCGTTTCGGCGGTGACGGGAGACGGGCTCGACCATCTCGCAAATCTGTTGGTCGATCGGGCCAGCACGATCCTTCCTGGCGAAGACCAACTGGCGCTGAATCAGCGGCAAGCAACTGAAATTGCTAGGGCTTTCGAAGCGTTATATGGTCTGGCCGGATCCGACCTGGTTATCATTGCCGATGTGCTTCGGCGATCGCGCGAAGCGATGGATCGGGTCACTGGCCGCGCGGGTATCGATGACATGCTCGACGCATTGTTTGGGCGCTTCTGTCTGGGCAAGTAATGTTTCACGTGAAACATCTCCAAATTCCGAATGACCTGCGTTAGAGAGGCGCGATGTTTGACGTATTAGTCATTGGTGGCGGTCATGCTGGCGCGGAAGCGGCCGCGGCCGGGGCGCGTCGTGGCGCGCGTGTCGGGCTGATCACCTTCCGCGCCGAAGATGTCGGGCAGATGAGTTGCAACCCGTCGATCGGTGGAGTGGGCAAGGGCCATCTGGTGCGCGAGCTCGACGTGTTCGACGGGTTGATGGCGCGGGCGGCCGATCGTGCAGCGATCCACCGCCGGATGCTCAACCGCAGCAAGGGCAGTGCAGTCCAGGGGCCACGCGTGCAGGCGGACCGGGCGCTCTATCGCGAGGCGGTCCATCACGCCGTGCAATCCGCCGGGGTCGAACAGATCATTGGAGAGGCGAGAGAGCTCCTGATCGAAAATGGTGCCGTTGCGGGCGTGCGGCTGTCCGACGGAGGACAGATTGCGAGCCGCGCTGTAGTGATCGCCACCGGCACATTCCTCGATGCGCAATTGTTCTGCGGGTTGGATCGGATTGCGGGCGGGCGGCGCGACGAGCAAGCCGCTGTGCCGCTCGCTCGCCAGCTGCGCGAGCTTGGCGTGGCGCAGGGGCGGCTGAAGACCGGAACCCCGCCGCGCCTTGACGGGCGGACGATTGACTGGTCGCGTCTCGCGCCGCAGCCGAGCGATCGGGATGATTGGTCAATGTCGGCGATTGGGCCGACACGGCGTCCGCCCGAGCTTGCCTGCGCTATCGCTCGGACCAATGATGGCACGCACGATATCATCGCCGCCAATCTCGACCGCTCGCCACTGTTCGCCGGCGCGATCGAGGGGCGGGGGCCACGCTATTGCCCGTCGATCGAGGACAAGATCAAGCGTTTCGGGAACCGCGACGGGCATCAGATTTTCCTTGAACCCGAAGGGCTTACGACCGAACTAGTCTATCCCAATGGGATCAGCACGTCGCTTCCGGCCGACATTCAGCAAGCGTTCGTCAGCAGCATTGCCGGGCTGGAGCGGTGCCGGATCGTGCGGCCCGGTTATGCCGTCGAATATGAGTATGCCGACGCGAGGCTGCTGCGATCGACGCTCGAGCATGGGGCGCTGGGCGGCTTGTTCCTGGCCGGTCAGATCAATGGTACGACTGGCTATGAGGAGGCGGCCGCACAGGGGCTCGTCGCCGGTCTCAACGCGGCCGCGGTGGCGCTTGACCTCGACTCAACTCGCTTCGACCGTCGATCCTCATACATCGGTGTGATGATCGACGATTTGACCTTGCAGGGTGTGGCCGAGCCCTATCGCATGATGACCGCGCGGGCTGAGCATCGGCTGGCGTTGCGCGCCGACAATGCCACAACGCGGCTCGGCCAGGCAGCGCTAGACAGCACAGCTTTGTCAGCGCAACGCCGGGCTCAGATCCTCACGCATTTTGAGGCTC
>JBKJNP010000103.1:0-3683 GCA_046593565.1 Sphingomicrobium sp.
AAAGCTAAATTACCAGATGGCAGAACGGTGGGCGACGTCGTTCGCACTAATCCGAATTACGGTGACAGTAACCGAATTTCGCCGTTAAGTTCGGGTCGGCGGCGCAGGTTGGCACGCGCTTACTCCTCCGCTAGCATCGTCGTTGCTCGGTTAGATGGAGGTGCTTTTTGGCCCGCCTGGCTCGGCTCGTCATTCCCGGTCTACCCTATCACGTGACGCAGCGCGGCAACCGGCGCGGCACGACCTTCTTCGAGGATGAGGATTTTCTCGCTTATCGCGAACTGCTGGCCGATGCCGCGCGCGCCGCCGGGGCAAGTATCTGGGCCTATTGTTTAATGCCCAATCACGTTCACCTGATCGTCGTCCCGAACGACACCGACGGCCTGCGCGCGACCTTCGCCAACGCCCATCGCCGCTATGCGCGGCGGATCAATGCGCGCAACCGCTGGACCGGCCATTTGTGGCAGGGACGGTTCGGCGCGGTCGCGATGGATGAGCCGCATCTGATCCATGCCGCGCGCTATGTCGCGCTCAATCCGGTCCGCGCCCGGCTGTGCGATCGGGCGGAGGATTGGCCTTGGTCGAGCGCCCGGGCGCACCTCGCTGGCGAAAGCGACGAATTGGTTGACGTCACGCCCCTGCTTGAGCGGCTCGGCGATTTCGCGACATTCCTGGGCGAGGAAGAGGATCAGCAGGCGACGCGCGACTTGCGCATGGCGGAGACGACCGGCCGACCGTTAGGCGACGCTGCATGGATCGGATTGCTCGAGCATCAGACCGGCCGCATACTCGCGCGGCAAAAGCGAGGACGTAAAAGTGGCGAAATTCGGTTACTGTCACCGTAATCCGAAATTCGGTTACTGTCACCGTAATCCCCCCACCGTAATCCCCCACCGTAATCCCAATTGATGGAAGAGCATGTGCTATCTCTTCGGTGATTTATTGGTTTTTTGTAAACCGTCGAGGACATATTTATTTCGAGCCATACTACTGGAAGAGGCCATGAAACCTGTAATTAAAGTATTAATAGCTATATGGATAATAATAGGATTGCCACTATTATACGGTTTGAATTTTTGGACAAAAGAATGGTTCAATCCATTTATCGTAGATGATTCCAACAAATTGATATCGTACCCAATTCATATTATTGTTGTTGGTTTATGTTATGGAGTTCCTATATACGTTGTAATCAATGTTATGTTGAGTAAAATACGAAAACGTTAAATTACGGTCACAGTTTGTCATTACGGTGGGGATTACGGTGGGGGATTACGGTGACAGTAACCAAATTAGCGCCTGACGGCCCGCCCCACAAAAAGCTTCCAATGTAGGATTTCGCCTGCTTGGCTTCTCGCCGGCGAATCGCGCGCCTGGCTGTTTGACATCGCCGGTTGTTCGATCGCATTTTGCCTGGCCCATGGGCCGTCCGCCGGATGGCGTTGGCCATCGTGAACATTCGTGAACATTCGCCGCCTCCCCCGCGCCGCGCCGTATTTTTCTAAAGGTTACAAATCCCCCCCAAAAAGCCGCCGAAGCAAGGAAACTTGGTCACCTTAAAGCCCGCCGCCCATCCGCGCCTTGTCGATCGACCGGATTGTCCTATGGACGTCCGGTCGATCAATCAGGTGAGTGACCAGTGGGGGTTCCCCGAACAAGAGTGGTGACCCTCAACGCCGCATTGGGCCCGCTCGACTATCGCGTGCCCGATGGCATGAGCATCGAGCCTGGCAGCGTCGTCGTCGCCCCGCTCGGCCCGCGCCAGCTGATCGGCGTGGCGTGGGAGGCAGACCGGCTCAAGGTCGAGGAGATCGGCGACAATCGCCTCCGCCCGCTCGCCGGCCTGGTCGACGTTCCCCCGATCCGCCCCGCGCTGCGCCGCCTCGCCGAATGGACCGCCGATTATTACCTCTCGCCGCTGGCGGCGGTGCTGCGCATGATCCTGCCGTCATCGTCGGCGCTGTCCGGCCCGAAGACGATGATCGAATATCGGCCCACTGGCGAAGTCCCCGACCGCCTGACGCCCCAGCGCGAGCAGGCGCTCGCCGCGATCGAGGGCCGCCAAGGCACGGTCCGCGAGCTCGCCGCCCACGCCGAGGTCAGCGACGCCGTAATGCGCGGGCTGGTCAATGCCGGCGCGCTGAAGCGGGTCGAGGTTGAGGGCGACCTGCCCTTCCCAACCCCCGACCCCGATTTCGCCCCGCCGACCCTGAGCGACGAGCAGCGCGCCGCCGCCACCTCGCTCACCGCCGCAATCGGTCACGGCTTCGACCCGGTCCTGCTCGACGGGGTCACCGGATCGGGCAAGACCGAAGTCTATTTCGAAGCCATCGCCGAAGCGGTGCGACAGGACAGGCAGGTGCTGATCCTGCTCCCCGAGATCGCGCTGACCGAGCCCTTCCTGACCCGCTTCACCGCCCGCTTCGGCTGCGAACCCGTCGCATGGCACAGCGACCTTCGCTCCTCCCAGCGCAGACGGGCCTGGCGGGCGCTCGCGTCAGGCGAAGCCAAGGTGGTGGTCGGCGCCCGCTCCGCCCTCTTCTTGCCCTACGCCAACCTCGGCCTGATCGTGGTCGACGAGGCGCATGAACCAAGCTTCAAGCAGGAGGAAGGCGTCCAATATCACGCCCGCGACGTCGCCGTGATGCGCGGCCATTTCGAGGAAATGCCGGTGATCCTCGCCTCGGCCACCCCGGCGATCGAGACCCGCCACATGGTCGAGATCGGCCGCTACCGCGAGCTGCTGCTGACTGAGCGCCATGCCGGCGCCGAACTTCCCGCGATCCGCGCCATCAACCTGACCTTGGACCCGCCCCCACGCGGACGCTGGCTCGCCCCGACGCTAGTCGCCGAGCTAGAGGCCAACCTCGCCAATGGCGAGCAGAGCCTGCTGTTTCTCAACCGCCGCGGCTTTGCGCCGCTGACCCTGTGCCGCACCTGCGGCCACCGGTTCCAATGCCCAAATTGCACCGCGTGGATGGTCGAGCATCGGCTGATGCACCGCCTGGCCTGCCACCATTGCGGCCACGTCATGCCCCCGCCGCGCCTGTGCCCCGAATGCGGCGACGAGGATAGCCTGGTCGCCTGCGGCCCCGGGGTTGAGCGCATCGCCGACGAGGTGGCGGCGCTGTTCCCCGACGCGCGCACCGCGATCGTCACCAGCGACACCATCTGGTCCCCGGCTCGCGCCGCCGAATTCGTCCGGGCGATGGACGCGCAGGAGATCGACATTGTCGTCGGCACCCAACTCGTGACCAAGGGCTATCATTTCCCCAACCTCACCCTGGTCGGCGTGGTCGACGCCGATCTCGGCCTGCAGGGCGGCGACCTTCGTGCGGCGGAACGCAGCTTCCAGCAGATCCAGCAGGTCGCCGGCCGCGCCGGTCGTGGCGACAAGCCGGGGCGGGTCTATGTCCAGACCCATGACCCCGACGCCCCGGTCATCGCAGCTTTGGTCGCTGGCGATGGCCCTGGTTTCTACGCCGCCGAGACCGCCGCCCGGCGGGAAGCGGCGATGCCCCCGTTCGGGCGACTCGCCGCAATCGTCATCTCGTCGGAGGACAAGGAAGAAGCCGAAGCAGTTGCCCGCCGCATCGGCCGTGCCGCGCCGGTGATCGAGGGCATGGCGGTCTTCGGCCCCGCCCCGGCTCCGCTCGCCATGCTGCGCGGCCGCCATCGCCAAC
>JBKJNP010000008.1:0-2731 GCA_046593565.1 Sphingomicrobium sp.
GCACCGTTGGATGGCTGATGGTGGCGAAGACATTATTTCCTCCTATCGCTTGCTGGCGGGTATCGCGCCCGTCGATTCCCCAGATGGTGCGGACCGACCAGGCGTAGGTGAGGTCGGACTTCAGGCTTTTGGAATCGCCATATTCGAGCCGCACCGCGTCGAACGTCTGCTCATTGTCGCGCCAACCGCTCGATCCAACGAAGCGTTGGTCGTCGAGGTTGATGCGCTGGCGTCCGGCAGTGACAATCGTCCTTGCCAACCCGCGATACTGGAGCTGGAAGCGGTTCAACTCGACGTTCTGCGGATCCCCGACGATCGGATATTGCGTCTTGCCGTTGACGCCGCTGTCATAGCGTTCGCTGATCGCGAGCGTCGCTTCGCCTTCAGCGAGCAGCGACCAGTCGCCGGACGATACGATAGCCCCGGCGCGGATGCGTGCGGTGACGGCGTCGGCGTCGCGGTCTAAGCCGTGCTGATTGACATGTTCGGTGCGCAGCCGTGTGTCGATGATCGGCTTGACGCTGAGCGGCTGGGCCAAGGCCGGGGCAGCCATGCCAGCGAGCAGCACCGCAGCGATTGCATATCGCGCGCTTTTCACCCGCATTTCGAGTAACCACAATCGAGGCAATTGTTGCAGCCCTCGACCCGGATCAGTGCGGCTGCGCCGCATTGCGGGCAGGACTGCCCCGCGAAACGTTCGGGTTGTGGTCGGATCCGGTCCGTCGATCCCGGTTCGCAGACCGCGTTGGCCATGTGACGCTCGATGATCGCGCCGATCGCGGCGAGTAGCGAGGGAACGTAGCGCCCGCCCATCCAGGCGCCACCGCGCGGGTCGAACACTGCCTTCAGTTCCTCGGCGACAAACGACACGTCGCCACCGCGCCGGAACACCGCCGAGACCATCCGCGTCAACCCGAGTGTCCAGGCATAATGCTCCATGTTCTTGGAGTTGATAAATATCTCGAACGGGCGGCGCTCGCTGCCGTCGACGAGATCGTTGATCGTGACGTAGACCGCGTGCGCGCTTTCGGGCCATTTGAGCTTGTAGGTTGTACCATGGAGTAGCTCTTCGCGCGGCTCGAGCACCAGCTCGCGCAGCACCGGCTTGGTTGGCGCGGCCGTGCTCAACACCGATCCGGTAATGGCATTGGGACGGTAGGTCGTGAGGCCCTTGCAGCCAAGGTGATAGCCTTCGACATAGACGTCGGCGAAGGCGTCGAAACTAATGTCCTCGGGGCAATTGACAGTCTTGGATATCGAACTGTCGATCAACGCCTGCGCCGCCGCTTGCATGGTCAAATGATCGGACGGGCTCAGCGTCTGCGCGCTGACGAATAGGTCGGCGGGCGGGATGACATCGTCGCCCTTGAGGCGGCGCCACGCCTGCATTGCATAATCCTCGACCGCTTCCTCACGCATGGTGCCGTCGGGTTGGCGGATGCGGCGGGTGTAGGCGTAAGCGAACACCGGTTCGACGCCCGAGGAAATGTTGCCGGCGAGCAGCGAGGTGGTGCCGGTCGGGGCGATCGAGGTCAGGCAGCCGTTGCGGAGACCGTGCTTGGAGATCAGTGCGCGAGTTTCCTCGTCGAGGCTGACGAGGTTCGGACGATCAAGCATGCATTTGTCGTAAAGCGGGAACGGCCCCTTTTCGGCGGCGATTTCGGCGGATGCGCGATAGGCTTCGCGTTTGATCACCTCGAGCCACCGGTGGGTCAGCGCGACCGCGGGCGAACTGCCATACGCCGTGCCGCAGAACAGCAAAGCGTCGGCAAGCCCGGTGACGCCAAGCCCGATACGGCGTTTGGCCTTGGCTTCGGCTTCCTGCTGCGCCAGCGGATAGCGCGAAATGTCGATGACATTGTCGAGCATTCGAACTGCGGTGCGGGTCAACTCGGCGAGCAGCAGCTCGTCGAGCCCGGCCTCCGGTTCGAACGGATTGTCCACCAGCCGGGCAAGGTTGATAGACCCCAGCAGGCACGCTCCATAGGGCGGAAGCATTTGCTCGCCGCACGGGTTGCTGGCGCTGATCTGTTCGCAATGCGCGAGATTGTTGAGCTGGTTGACCCGGTCGACGAAGATCACCCCTGGCTCGGCCATGTCGTAGGTCGCGCGCATGAGACGGTCCCACAGATACTTGGCGCGGATGGTGCGATGAATTTCACCGCCGAACAGCAAGGGCCAGTCGCCATCGGTGGCAAGCGCCTTCATGAAAGCGTCGCTGACCAGCACCGAAAGGTTGAAGTTGCGGAAGCGCGCCGGGTCGCGCTTGGCATCGATGAACGCTTCGATGTCAGGGTGGTCGATCTGCAAGCAGCCCATCATCGCCCCGCGCCGCTGGCCGGCCGACATGACTGTGCGGCACATCGAGTCCCAGCAATCCATGAACGTGAGCGGTCCCGACGCATCGGCGCCAACCCCCACCACCGGACTTCCCGCGGGACGGATGGTCGAAAAATCCATTCCCACCCCGCCGCCCTGCTGCATCGTGACCGCAGCTTCGCGCAAATGGTCGAAGATGCCCGCGAGGCTGTCGGGGATGGTGCCCATGACGAAGCAGTTGAACAGGGTTACCGAGCGATCGGTGCCGGCCCCGGCGAGGATGCGCCCGGCCGGGATGAATTTGAAATCGGTCATCGCGGTGGTGAAGCGGTCTTGCCAATAGCCGCGCAGCTTGGGCACCTCGGCCAAAGCGACAGCGCGAGCGACGCGGGCGATCGTCGCGTCGATGCCG
>JBKJNP010000015.1:0-4876 GCA_046593565.1 Sphingomicrobium sp.
CGTGTTGACTTGCGGCGCGGCGGCCGCTGCTGTTGCTCCAGCCGCTGCTGGTGTCATGGCCGCGGCGCTAAGGGCAATCGCCCAACCGATAAGTTTCATTCTCGCCCCGAACTTTGGGTTGGTGGACCGGCGCGCCGTGATTGGCGCCCATTGGAATCGGCGGCCTTATAGGCGCGGGTTGCGGTCCTCTCAAGGGCGGTTGAAGAGGTTAGTTACAGCGCCTAATTGGCAGTCAATCCGGGGACAAAGGGACGGGCATGACGGACGATGAAATTCTGGCTGAATTCCGTAGCGCCAATGCGCTGCTCGACGGCCATTTCATCCTCTCGTCGGGCCTGCGCAGCCCGCGCTTCCTGCAGTGCGCGCGGGTGCTGATGGACGGGGCCAGGGCCGAGAAGCTGGCCCGCGCGCTGGCCGCCAAACTGCCCGACGCGCTTCGATCCAGCATCGATGCGGTGGTCTCCCCGGCGATGGGCGGGGTGATCATCGGCCATGAAATGGGCCGCGCGCTGGGCGTGCCGGCAATGTTCGTCGAACGGCCCGACGGGGTGTTCGGGCTGCGTCGCGGCTTCGCGCTCGAGCCTGGGACCAGGGTGCTGATGGTCGAGGATGTGGTCACTACCGGCCTGTCGTCGCGCGAAGCCATATCCGCGATCGAGGCGGCCGGCGGAACGGTCATCGCCGCCGCGTCGCTGGTCGACCGCTCGGGCGGAACCGCCGAGCTTGGTGTGCCGTTCGTGCCACTGATCCGGATCGATGTGCCGACCTACGCCGCCGACGATTTGCCGCCGGAGCTAGCCGCCATTCCCGCGATCAAGCCGGGAAGCAGGGCCGCTTGACGAGCAAACTCCGCCTCGGCGTCAACATCGACCATGTCGCGACCATCCGCAATGCGCGGGGTGGACCGCATCCTGATCCATTGCGCGCCGCCAGCGCCGCCGCCGCCGCCGGGGCCGACGGGATCACCGCCCACCTTCGCGAGGATCGGCGGCATATCACCGACAGCGATATCGATCGGCTGATGGAGGTCGACCTGCCACTCAATTTGGAGATGGCGGCGACCGAGGAAATGCTCGGCATCGCGCTGGCGCATCGGCCCCATGCGGCCTGCATCGTGCCCGAGCGGCGCGAGGAACGGACCACCGAGGGCGGACTGGACGCGGCGGGGCAGTTCGAGATGCTGCGACCTTTCGTTGACCGGCTGCAGAGTGCGGGGATTCGCACCAGCCTGTTCATCGAGCCCAACGAGGCCCAGCTCGACGCCGCGCTGAGATTAGGCGCGCCGGTGGTCGAGTTTCACACCGGCCGCTACGCCCATCTCGATGGCAAGGCGCAGGGGATCGAGCTGCGCCGAATCGCCGACATGGCCGCACTCGCCGCCAAGAATGGCATCGAGCCGCATGCCGGGCATGGATTGACCTTCGACAATGTCGCGCCGGTGGCCGCCATCCCCCAACTGGCCGAGCTCAACATCGGCCATTTCCTCATCGGCGAGGCGATTTTCACCGGGCTGGAGGACAGTGTCCGGCGGATGCGGAAATTGATGGATGACGCCCGGTGATCGTCGGCCTCGGTTCGGACCTGTGCAATATCGAGCGGATTCAATCCTCGGTCGACCGCTTTGGGACGCGCTTTCTCAATCGCGTATTCACCGACACCGAACGCGCCAAGGCCGCGCGGCGGCCGTTCACCGCCGCCGGCACCCTGGCCAAGCGCTTCGCCGCCAAGGAGGCTTTTTCCAAGGCGGTCGGGACCGGCTTCAAGCGTGGTGTCTATATGAAGGATATCGGCGTGGTGAATGCGCCGTCGGGGGCGCCCACCCTCCACCTGACCGGCGGCGCAAGGGCGCGGCTTGACGCGATAACGCCGGCGGGCCACGCCATGCACGTTCATTTGACGATGACCGACGATCATCCCTGGGCACAGGCGTTCGTGGTCCTCGAAGCCCGCAAACTGGAGTCCTGAGTGTTGAGCGAAACGAGCGACCTGCCGCTGGCCGAAACGCCGCCCGAGACGGCCCCGGCCAAAACCGAAAGCAAGGGATCGGCGCTGTGGCGCGAGATCAAGGGCCTGTTCTGGGTGCTGCTGGCGGTGCTCGCCTTCCACAGCTTCATTGCCAAGCCGTTCTACATCCCGTCCGAATCGATGATGCCGGGGCTGCTCAAGGGCGACCGGCTGGTGGTCAGCAAATATCCCTATGGCTGGTCCTACGTCTCGCCGACCATCCCCAACCCCGCCGCCATCTTTCGCAGCCTGGTGCTTCGCAGCGGCGAGCCGTGGGGAATCACCTTGCCGTTCATGGACGGCCGCGTGTTCGGCAATCTGCCCGAGCGCGGCGACGTGGTGATCGTCACCCCGCCGGGGTCGAACGAGGATTATATCAAGCGCGTCATCGGCCTGCCCGGCGACACGATCGAGGTGCGCGACGGCCGACTGTTGATCAACGGAGTTCCGGTCAAGGCCGAGCCCCGGCCGCCGGCGATCATCCCGATCGATGCCAATATGCCGTGCGGGAGCGATCCCAACCTGCCCTATCGCGACGAGGAGATGGTGAAGCACATCGTCCGCTCGTCGGGTGGCGCCAGTTGCGCGCTTCCGATCGTCCGCGAAACCCTGCCCAACGGAGTCAGCTACGACACGGTGGACCTTAACCCGGGGGATAATTTCCCGGCCACCAAGGTGCCCTCCGGCCGCTTATTCCTGATGGGCGACAATCGCGACCGCAGCGCCGACAGCCGCTTCGCGCTCGGCCCGCCATCGAACGGCCTCGGCGGCGCGGTGCCGTTCGAGAATATCGGTGGCCGCGCCGAATTCATCACCTTCAGCCTCGACGGTACCACCAGCCTGACCAGCCCGGCGAGCTGGTTCGGCGCCTTCCGCTCGGGCCGTGCCGGCACTTCGCTGCGCGGCTCGCCGGCCCCGACGGCGGACCAGAAGTGAGCAGCCGCCCGCCGCGCAAGAAGGTCGCCGGTGCGGGCGGGGGCAGCCATGTCGAACAGCCCGGCCCGACCGAGTTTCGCGATGCATCCACCTCCGCCGAGGTGAAGCGTGCCGCCATCTGGCTCGGCATGGCGCTGCTGGTCGTCGTCCTGGTGATGCTGGCCCAGCCGATCATGCTGATCATCGCCGGCCTGGTGTTTGCGGTGATCCTCGACGGCGGCACGCGATTGCTCGGGCGGGTCCTGCCGATCGGGCGCGGCTGGCGGTTGGCGATCGTCACTTTGGCCGGCTTCGCGTTCATTGCCTGGACCTTTTTCTACGCCGGGACGACGCTTGCCGGCCAGGCGGAGGAATTACGCGCGGTGGTTGCCGCCCAGACCGATCGCCTGACCGCCTACCTCCGCCAGAGCGGACTGATGCCCGACGGCAATATGTCGCAGGTCGGCAGCCAATTGCTCGGCGGGGTCGGGCGGCTGACCACCGCGCTCAGCACCGCGGTCGGCGCGATCAGCTCGATCCTGATGATCCTGGTGATCGGCATTTTCGTCGCGATCGAGCCCAAATTGTACGACCGCGGGGTGGCGTGGATGCTTCCGACCGCCAGCCGCCACGGCTTTTACGACCTGTCAAACAAGGTCGGCTTCACGCTTCGCCGGCTGATGTTCGGGCGGATCATCGGCATGTTGGTCGAAGGCGTCGGTACCTGGCTGATGCTGCTCGCCGGCGGGGTGCCGATGGCCGCCTTGCTCGGCCTGCTGACCGGGTTGCTCGCCTTCATTCCGAACATCGGCGCGATCGTGTCGGGACTGTTGATGGTCGCGGTCGGCTTTTCCGCCGGGACCGATGCCGGGGTATGGGCGATCGCTACTTATTTGATCGTCCAGACGGTCGATGGCTATGTCATCGTGCCCTACGTCGCCCGCCGCACGGTCGACCTGGCGCCCGCGCTGGTGCTCGCCGCACAGCTCATTTTCGGTGCCTTGTTCGGGCTGCTGGGATTGTTGCTGGCGGACCCCATCGTCGCCGCGATCAAGACCGCGCTGGAGGAGTTCGCCAAACGCGGGAAGGGAGCGGCTAAAGCCCCGGCTGAACCGGCGCCTGCTCCGGCGGGCCCTGCCCGGAACCCGGCGCCGTCTGGCCCGGCGCAGTCTGGCCAGGCTGGGGAGCGCCCGGCGGCGCGACCATCAAGGCGGCGTCGCGCACCACCTGCTTAACCTCGATGTCGAACACCAATTCGCTGTTGGGCGGGATCTTGCCCTCGCCGGCGCCGGCCGCGCCATAGCCAAGCTCGGACGGGATGCGGATCGTGTAGCGGCCGCCTTCCTGCATTTTCTGCAAGGCTTCGCCGAAACCCGGAATGACCTGGCCGGGGATCATCCCGGCGGGGCCTCGACCCGCGGTCGAATCGAACACCGTGCCGTCGACCAGACGGCCTTCATATTCGATGATCGCGCCGTCGGTCGCCTTGATCGGGTCGCCGCTGCCGGCCTTCAAGGTGCGGATTTGCACGCCGGTGGCGGTGGTTTCACCGCGCAGGGAGCCGGCACCGGTCCACGCCAGTACGCCAGCCGCCGCGATCAGCAGCACGATCCCCAGCCACAGCTTGAGCATCGAGCCAGCTTTAAGCGGGCGGATTGGGACCTGGGTGGCCGACATTGAGATTCCTCGGGAGGTGAGGAGGAAGGGGAAGCTTAGCGGGCGCCTTCGCGCTCGACGCGCTTGCGCTCGAGCTTGCGGGCCCGGCGAATCGCCGCGGCACGCTCACGGGCGCGCTTTTCCGACGGCTTCTCGTAATGACGGCGCAGCTTCATCTCGCGATAGACGCCTTCGCGCTGCAGCTTCTTCTTGAGCGCCCGCAGCGCCTGGTCGACATTATTGTCGCGAACGATGATTTGCATAAAAAGCCGTTCAACTCCCTATCCGGACGCATCCGGCG
>JBKJNP010000030.1:0-6488 GCA_046593565.1 Sphingomicrobium sp.
GACGATGCTGTTCGATTTCGTCTGGGCGCCCGACCCGTGGCTGGTGGCGGGGACGCTGGCGGCGGGGCTGGTCACCGTGCTGCTGGTCGGCCTTGCCGGCAGCCTGTCGAGCCTGAACGCGCGGCCGTCGCGGGCGCTGCGGACGTTGTGATCGATCGAGCAACCAGCGATGAGGTGAAACAAACGCTTTGGATTTAAGGGAAAAGGTCTTATGTACCGAGCGATATGAATAAGCCCGACATCCTGGTTGCCCGCGGTCGCCCGCGTGAATTTTGCGTCGACGCAGCCCTAGCCAAGGCGCTCCAGGTCTTCTGGAGCAAGGGCTATGACGGCGCGTCGCTGACCGATTTGACCGAAGCGATGGGGATTACCCGACCAAGCCTGTACGCCGCATTCGGCAACAAGGAATCACTGTTTCGAAAGGCGCTCGACCTCTACGAATGCGAGAAACTGGCCTATGTCGGCGAGGCGCTGGCCCAGCCAACGGCCCGGGCTGTGGCGGAAACGATGCTTCGCGGCGCGGTCGATAATGTCATGAGCTGCGATGAACCCCACGGCTGCCTGAGGGTGATTGCGTCGGCGACCTGCGGACGTGAAGCCGAATCGATCCGTGCCGAAGTCATGGAGCGCGGCAAGGTCGTCCATCAGGAAATCATCAAGCGATTCGAACGGGCAAAAATCGAGGGCGACCTGCCGGCGCATGTCGATGTCGAAGGGCTGACCGACGTGCTCAAGGCGCTGTTCCAGGGAATTTCGGTACAGGCCGGCTCGGGCGCGACCCGCGAGGAGCTTGATCGACTGGTCGATACCGGCCTGATGATGTGGCCCGCCGCCCGGTCCTGATCGTCCGAAAGTAATTTTTTATCGGTCGGTATAGAAAGCGCTTGACGCTCCCAACCTGTCTCTGTACTGAACGGTATAGAAAGATCGAAACCGGATTGGCGATCATTCAAACAGTGCGTCGCGGGCAATAATTTCCGCCAGTAAATTGTAATCAAAACCTGACCAACGTCGAAGCCGCGCTTCGGCAAGCACATCATTGTGTCCGGTCAACGCTCGGCCCTTGCGAAACCGCGTTTCGGAAGAAGGAGACGCGCGCCCGGATAAAAAGGGGAATCGACATGGCCTATCTCGAGCGCATTGCGACCGAAGACTCCTACCCGATCGTCGCCGCGGCCGTTCGCGCATTTGCCGCGCCGAGGCTGGTCCCCGCGCCGTCCGAACCCGAATTTTCGCCACTCGAATGGTCGGTCATTCGCCGCGCCGAAAGCGATCGGCTGTGGACGCTGCGCGAGCCGGGCCCGCTGCGCCGCTTCATGAACTGGGTAACCGGGCTCCAAACCAGCCCTGCCTTTGCCAACCCACGCCTAGAGGCGCTGCGCCGCATGGCCGTGCTCAGCTGGCATTATGGATTCGTCGTCCCCGGCGACGAGGTCGCCGAATTTGGTGCGGCCGGATTCAGCGACGAACAATATGAGCTGATGGTGAGCAGCATAAGCGCCGTCATCGCCACCGAAACCCAAAGGAATGGTCGATGAACATGCAAAGCACGGTAACGCCGCTCGACGGCACGCCGTTGGACACGCGCACACGCTTTTCGGAACGGCCCTTGTGGCAACGTTCCGCGCTGGTCGGCGGGCCGATCCTGGTGCTGGCCGCGGGCGCGTTTTTCCTTGGTGGCCAGCCGACGGCGATGGCCGCACCGGCCGCGCCGATGGTCACGATCGCAACACCACTGGAGCGCCAGATCAACCAGTGGGACGATTATGTCGGCCGGTTCGAAGCCAGCCGCAGCGTTGAGGTTCGCCCACGGGTATCCGGCGCGATAACCGCGGTCCATTTCACCGACGGCGCGCTGGTCCGCCAGGGCCAGTTACTGTTCACGATCGATGCCCGTCCCTACGCCGCCGCACTGGCCGAAGCACGCGCCGGCGTGGCAACCGCCGCCAGCGACCTGATGCTTGCCGAAATCGACCTCGGTCGGGCGACCCGCCTGCTCGCCGAGGAAGCGGTTTCGCGCAGCGATGTCGACCGGATCACGGCGCGCGTCCGAGCCGCAAGGGCGGCCCTCGCTGCAGCGCAGGCGCGGGTCCAGGCGCGGGCGCTCGATGTCGAGTTCACCCGCGTTCGAGCGCCGATCAGCGGCCGCATTTCAGACCGGCGGATCGACGCCGGCAACCTGGTGTCCGCGGGCGACGGAAGCGCGACTCTGTTGACCACGATAAACGCGCTCGACCCAATCCATTTCACCTTCGACGTGCCCGAGTCCCTGTTCCTAAAAACCGCCCGCGCGCGGCAGGCCAACGCCGGGTCGAGCCCGACCGGCGAGATACGACTGCAGGACGAGGCCGGCTATAATTGGCGCGGCCGGCTGGATTTTACCGACAATGGCATCAGCCAGACGTCGGGGACGGTACGCGCCCGGGTGGTGGTCGCCAACCCGACCGGATTCCTGTCGCCCGGCATGTTCGGCAACATGCGGCTGGCCGAGGGCGCGACGACATCGGCGCTGCTGATACCGGACAGCGCGGTGCGCACCGACCAGGCGCGCAAGGTCGTGATGGTCGTCGGCAAGGATGAGATGGTCGCCGCCAAGCCGGTCGAAACCGGACCCTTGGTCGGCAACCTTCGCGCCATCCGGTCCGGAATCCTCAAGACTGACCGGGTCATCGTCCAGGGCCTCCAGTTTGCAATGCCCGGCACCAAGGTCCGGCCACGGGTCACGCGCATCACCTTCCAGCAGGCCGGGACCCGCGCGCCGGAAAGCGTCGCGCCGAGCGCCTCGCAAGCCACACTCGCCGCAAATTAAGTCCGGCAACGCCGACCCACCCAAAGGGCAATTTTCATGCGCTTCAGCCATTTCTTCATCCAGCGTCCGATCTTCGCCGGGGTCATCGCGATCATCATCACGATCGTCGGGGCGTTCGCCTACATCGGCCTACCGGTCTCGCAATTCCCCGACATCGTCCCGCCGACGGTGACGGTCAGCACCGCCTATCCGGGCGCCTCGGGCGAGACAGTTGCGGACACGGTCGCGGCACCGATCGAGCAGCAAATCAATGGCGTCGACAACATGCTCTATCAGTCGTCGCAATCGACCGGCGACGGGCGGCTTACCGTCACCGTGACGTTCAAGCTCGGCACCGACCTCGATACGGCGCAGGTGCTGGTCCAGAATCGCGTCGCGCTGGCTGAGCCGAGCCTTCCCGAAGAAGTGCGGCGCCAGGGCGTAGTGGTGCGCAAGAGCTCGCCGTCGTGGCTGATGGCGGTCAACGTGCTGTCGCCCGACGAGTCGCTGGATCGCGCCTATGTCTCCAACTATGCGCTGACCCAGCTGAAGGATCGCCTGTCGCGGGTCGAAGGCATCGGCGACGTCCAGATCTTCGGCGCGCGCGATTATGCGATGCGCGTGTGGATCGACCCGGGCCGGGCATCGACCCTGGGTCTGACCGCCGGCGAAGTGGTGCAGGCATTGCGTTCGCAGAACGTCCAGGTCGCCGCCGGATCAGTCGGCCAGCCGCCATATGACACTGGCGCGGCACAGCAACTCAACGTCGAAACGCAGGGCCGGTTCAAGACCGCCGACGAGTTTGGCAACATCGTCATCCGCAGCGATTCCGCGTCGGGAGCGATCATCCGGGTGCGCGACGTGGCGCGGGTCGAGCTCGGCGCCGAGGATTATGGCGTCAACGCCTATCTGTCGGGTAGCGACTCGATCATCCTGGGCATCACCCAGCGACCGGGCACCAATGCGCTCGCCGCTGCGGAAGGAATCAAGGCGCAGCTTGCGGACGCCGCCAAGAGCTTTCCCAAGGGGCTCGAGTATAAGATCATCTGGAACCCGACCGAGTTCATCAGCGAGTCGATGAGCGAAGTGCAGAAGACATTGCTCGAGGCGGTCCTGCTGGTCGTCCTGGTGATCATCGTCTTCCTGCAAAGCTGGCGCGCCGCGATCATCCCGATCGTCGCCATTCCGGTGTCGCTGATCGGCACTTTCGCGGTGCTGGCCGGGCTCGGCTATTCGCTCAACACATTGTCGATGTTCGGCCTGGTGCTGGCGATCGGCATCGTCGTCGACGATGCGATCGTCGTGGTCGAGAATGTCGAACGCAATCTGGAAGCCGGTCTAAGCCCGCGCGAAGCCGCACACCGGTCAATGGACGAAGTGTCGACCGCATTGGTGGCGATCGTGCTGGTGCTGTGCGCGGTGTTCGTGCCGGTTACCTTCCTGACCGGCATCACGGGTGAATTCTATCGCCAGTTCGCGGTGACGATTTCGGCGTCGACGATCATTTCGCTGCTGCTGTCGCTAACGCTGTCGCCGGCGCTTGCCGCCCAGCTGCTCAAGCCGAAGAGCGAGCATCGTTCCGAAAGCGGGGTGATGGGCCTGCTCCATCGCGCCGGCGACGGCTTCAACGATCGATTCAACCGCCTTGGCAATTGGTATGGTCGATTCACCCGGCGGGTCGCCGACGCTCCCAAGCGCGCGCTGGCGGCATATGCGGGCCTGGTGGTGGTGACCGTCAGCCTGTTCTGGGCGACCCCGGCCGGCTTCATCCCGGCGCAGGACCAGGGCTATACCCTGGCCGCGGTGCAACTACCCCCGGGGAGCTCGATCGAGCGCACCGACGCGGTCCTGAAAAAGGTCGTCGCGAAGCTGCTCAAGGTGCCCGGGACCGAGGCGGCGGTGATGTTCGCCGGCTTCGACGGGGCCTCGAACACCCAGGCATCCAATGCCGCCGCCGCCTTCGTCACGTTCAAGCCGTTCGAAGAGCGAGCCGGGACCGATCGGACCGAGCTCAATATCGAGAACGACATGCGCGCCGCGCTGGCCGACATCGACGAGGCGATGGTGTTCGTCATCCCGCCTCCGGTGGTCCAGGGCATCGGCAACGGCGGCGGCTATCGAATGATCATCCAGGACCGTGCCGACAATGGCTATCAGGCGCTGGAGCAGGCGAGCTTCCAGATGATGGGCGCGGCCCAGAAGGAAAAGGGGCTGGCCAACGTTTTCACGCTCTACAACACCGCGACGCCACGGATCTTCGCCAACATCGACCGGGCCAAGGCCGACATGCTCGGCGTGCCCCCGGGGCGGGTATTCGAGGCGCTGCAAGTCTATCTCGGTTCGGCCTATGTCAACGATTTCAACCTGCTCGGTCGCACCTACCGTGTGACGGCCCAGGCGGAGGCCGCGGCTCGTGACGATCCCAGCGACGTCGCCTTGCTCAAGACCCGCTCGAACAGCGGGGCGATGGTGCCGATCGGCGCGGTCGCGACCTTCCAGGACAAGACCGGACCGTATCGCGTGACCCGCTACAACCTCTATCCGGCGGTCGAGCTGGATGGCGATACCGCGCCCGGTTTCTCGTCCGGCCAATCGATCGAGACGATGGAGAAAATGGCGGCCAGCCTGCCGGCCGGATTTGCCACCGAATGGACCGACATCGCCTTCCAGCAGAATGCGGCGGGCAACATCGCGATCGTGATCTTCGCGCTGTCGGTGGTGTTCGTATTCCTGGTTCTCGCCGCCCAGTTCGAAAGCTTGCTGCTGCCGCTGTCGATCATCCTGATCGTGCCGATGACGTTGCTGGCGGCGATGGTCGGGGTGAATTTGCGCGGCATGGACAATAATATCCTGACCCAGGTCGGGCTGATCGTGCTGATCGCGCTGGCGGCAAAGAACGCCATCCTGATCGTCGAGTTCGCCAAGCAGGCGGAGGAGCGCGGCGCGACCGCGCTCGATGCCGCAATCGAGGCGGCGCGAACCCGGCTGCGGCCGATCCTGATGACCAGCCTGGCCTTCATCCTCGGCGTGTTGCCGCTGGTCGTTGCGAGCGGCCCCGGCTGGGAGCTTCGCCAGGCGCTTGGCACGGCGGTGTTCTTCGGAATGATCGGGGTGACCGCCTTCGGGCTGATCTTCACCCCCATGTTCTACGTCGCCTGCCGAGCGCTTGGCGAGCGCCTGCGCCGTGGTCGCCAGCCACCGGCCCAGAGCGGGTTCGTAATGGTCCCGGCGGAATGAGGAATATCATCATGCGATCGAAATCACTCGTCACCTTCGCCTCGGCCCTGGCCCTCGCTGCCTGCACGGTCGGGCCCGACTATGCCCCGCCGGTCACGCCCTCGGCGGCAGCCGGACCGCTCGTCTCGGCATCCACGGCGGCGGTGAATCCACTCGCGCCGATCGCGGGCAACTGGTGGCGGCTCTACGATGACCCCGTGCTCGACCGGCTGATCGGCGATGCCCTCAACGCCAATACCGACATTCGGATCGCGGTCGCGCGGCTGGCCAGGGCACGCGCGAATTTGCGCGAAGTGCGCGTTGACCGGCTGCCCGACATCGGCGCCGCTGCGTCGGCCAGCCGGGGTCGCGCAGAGGACGGATCGGGTGGCGCCGGGCGTGTCGAGACGCAGCTCGCTGCCGGACTGGACGTCGCCTATGAGGTTGATCTGTTCGGCCGCGTCACCCGCAACATCGAGGCGGC
>JBKJNP010000098.1:0-9800 GCA_046593565.1 Sphingomicrobium sp.
ACGGCAAGACCACGCTCGCGCGGCTGCTCGCGGCGCAGCTCGCGCCGATGGAAGGCGCGATGAACGCATCGGGCAAGATGCGCGTCGGCTATTTCACGCAATATCAGGTCGAGGAACTCGAACGCGACGAGACCCCGCTCCAGCACATGACCGTTCTGATGAAAGGCGCGAGCCAGTCTGCGGTGCGCGGGCAACTCGGCCGCTTCGGCTTTTCCGGCCAGAAGGCGACGACGCAGGTCGGCAAGCTGTCGGGCGGCGAGAAAGCGCGGCTCGCGCTGGCGCTGATCACGCGCGACGCACCGCACATGCTCATTCTCGACGAGCCCACCAACCATCTCGACGTCGATGCGCGCGAGGCCTTGGTCCAAGCGCTCAATGGCTATGACGGCGCGGTGATCCTGATCAGCCATGACCGCCACATGGTCGAGCTCACCGCCGACCGGCTGGTGCTGGTCGATCATGGCGAAGCGGTCGATTATCCCGGCAGTATCGACGATTATATCGACTTCATCCTCGGCCGGAACCAGCCCAAGTCGGCGGGCGCCAAGCCCAAGGCCAAAAAGCTGGTCGGCAAGGCGAAAAACGACGCCAAATCGCTCAGACAAGCCGCTGCCGACGCCGAAGCCGCCAGCGCCAAACTCGCCGCCGAATGCGAAGCGCTCGACCGCGAACTGGCCGAAGTCGCGTGCGCAAAGACCATCACAGACCTAAGCCGCCGCCGCGCTCAAGTGGCGGAAGAACTGGCCAAGGCCGAAGCGCACTGGCTGGAGGTCAGCGAGCAACTGGAGCAGTTGGCGGCCTAGCGCCAGCCTTCGGACAGCGCCTTTTGCTCGGCAGCGGCGTCGAATGGTTCGCCCGCCATCCGTGCGTCGATCAGCGTCGCGAGGGCGGGATCGACCCCCGCCGCCATGCGATAATCGCCACTGCCCGCATTCCCGCTCTGGACCAGTCCGCGCAGCGCCCATCGATCGCCATCGCGGCACGCCAGGCCCTGAGCCGCACCGTCGGTGAAGCCTCGGCAGATCGTCCCCGCCTCATCGCGGAAGGTCAGCCCGATTCGCGGTCCCGAGCCGTCGGGAGCGCTGGCCAGTCGTGTATCGAGCGCTCGGTCAAGCTGCCCCGCCGCGACCAGCTGGCCGGCGTCGTTGCGAACCGATGATGGCGAGCCGCCGCTGATCGTCGTCCCGGTGACGATCCCGACCACCAGAGTCGCCGCGATCGCCGCCCACTGTGTCATCGACGGCAGCACTTGCCGCTGTGGCTGGCGAGCCCGCGCCGCCGCCAGGTCGACGACATTTTCGGCGAAGGGCGGCGCCACCATCACCGGCTCGAACGCGCTCCGCAACCGCGTCTGCATCGAGCGGTGCGCCGCTGCCTTGGCTCGCAAGTCGGGATCGGCAGCGACCTCGGCCGCAACCTTCGCCGCCGCTTCCGGGTGGAGCTCGTCATCGAGCCAGGAAAAGAACAGTTCGTCATTCATGATCATTCACCCAACATGGCCAGCAAGGCGGTGCGTCCGCGCACCAGCCGGCTCGACACCGTCCCGATCGGCAGGTCGAGCAATTCGGCGGTCTCGCGATAGCCAAGCCCCTCGATCAGGATCAGCGCCACCACCTCGCGCTGTTCGTGGGGCAGCCGGTCCATGGCCGCCATTGCAATATTGAGGTCGATCGCCGCTTCCACGCCCGGCCGCGGATCGAACCCGACGCTCGTGCCCGCGTCGGGCGGTGCCTCGAACGCCGCCTTCCGCCCGCGCGACCGCACGGTATCGATCCACAAATTGCGCATGATCCGGAATAGCCATAAATCGAGCTGGGTTCCGGGCTGCCACTGCGCGCGCGAAACCAGGGCGCGTTCGACCGTCATCTGCGTCAGATCGTCGGCATCCGCCGTATTGCGACACAGGCCGTGCGCAAACCGGCGCAGCCGCGGAAGGCAATCCTGCAAGCCGCGATCGAATTCCAAACGAGGGCCTCTTCCTGGTCATGTGGGATGAAACGACGGTGGCGCATCGTTTCATCCCCAACTAGACAATTCAGCGGATGATTCAAATGTCCAACACCACACGGCTCCTCGCCATTCTCCTGATCGCCGCCGCCAGCGGCGCTAGCGCGCAGCTTCTGCCGTCCGTGTCGTTGCCCGGCGGCGGAAGCTCGCCCCTCGGAGACACGGTCGGGTCGGTCGGGCGGACGATCGACCAGGCGATTGCCGACGCGCCGGTCGACGCCCTGGCGGGGCAGGTCACACGCGCCGATGTTCAGCAGGCGATCGACCCCAGCCTGTCGCGGCTGGCGATCGAACGGTGGGTACAAAGCGCACCGCCGGCGACGCTGCTCGACCTGCGCCGGTTGAGGCTGGCCGAACTGGTCAACGAGAATCGCGCGGCGCTCGAGATGGATGGCGCCGGCAATCCCGCGCGCCGTGGCCAGTTGATCGCCATCGACCCGACGCCGGCAGCGCTCGCCGCCGCGGTTCGGTCTGGCTTCACGGTGAAGTCTGATGATCTCGACGCAGGCCTTGGCATCCGCACCGTCATCCTCGGCGTTCCGCGCGGCCTTTCGACCGCCCGCGGCATGGCCCGCCTGCGCGGGATCGCCCCGGGGATCACCGCCGATTTCGACCATTCGTTCGAACCGGCCGGCGGCGCGCTTGCAGCCAGTGGCGTTCTCCTGGCCGCGGGCAGCGGCGGTGGGGTCGGCCCGGTGATCGGCATGATTGACGGCGGGGTCGGCCGCTCGCCGTCGCTGGCCTCGGCCGCGATCGAGCAACGCGGCTTCGCCGGTGCCGCGCAGGCCACCGGCCATGGCACGGCGGTCGCCTCGCTGATGGTCGGCTCGGATGGCCGGTTCGTCGGCGCGGCGCGCGGTGCATCGCTGCTGGTCGGCGATGTCTATGGCGGCAATCCCGCCGCCGGGTCGGCAACCAACATCGTCAAGGCGATGGCGTGGATCGCGGCCCGGCGGCCGTCGGTGATCAACATCAGCCTGGTCGGCCCGCGAAACGCCTTGGTCGAACGCGCGGTCAGCATTGTCCAGTCGCGTGGAATCAAGGTCGTCGCGGCGGTCGGCAATGACGGACCGGCGGCGCCGCCGCTCTACCCCGCGAGCCAGGCGGGGGTAATCGCCGTAACCGGCGTGGACGCAAGCAATCGCGCCCTCGCCGAAGCCGGCCGGTCGTCGCATCTCGATTATGCCGGCCCCGGCGCGGACATGGCGGCGGCACTGCCTGGCAAGGGCTATGCGCGGGTTCGAGGGACCAGCTTTGCGGCACCGTTCATTACCGCACGGCTGGCAATGACCGGATCGACCGCCCGTCTGGATGGCGAGGTGGCCAAGGGCCGCGGACGCATCGGCCGGGGGATCGTCTGCGCGACCTGCCGGGTCGTCCCGAAACTGGTCGGAGCCAAATAATCCAGTCAAATAATCTGATCTGGCGGGATGAAGCGTCCTCGCCCCGTCGTTTTCCAGTCAGCAGGTCCGAAAGGCCTCCCTGCAAAAAGGAGAATGACGATGAACAAGGCACTTCAATTCAGCATGGCGCTGGCCATCGGCGCGATCGCCATGCCGGCCCAGGCGCAGCTTCTCGGTGGCATCACCGGTGCGGTCAACAATTCGCTGAGCGGCTCCAGTTCCGCCAATGGCTCGGCCGCCGGTTCGCTCGGCGGGACGGGTAACATTACCGAATCGGTGCTCGGCCAGACGGGATCGCTGGGCAGTGCCCTGGCCGGCGACGCCAACGGGTCGGGCAATGCGTCGCTCGCCCGCTCTGTCGATGTGCGCAGCGGGTCGGCCAGCGGCAATGCCGGTCTCGCCGGCACCGTCAGCGGCACCGCCAATGCGGTTTCCAGCGCCAGCGGGCTCGGCCAGGCTGGCGCCCTCGCGGGCAGCGTCACCGGCGCCGGTTCGGCCAGCGGCAATGGCGGATTCGGTGTCCAGGCGATCGGCACCGACCAGGTCGGATCACTCGCCGGTTCGGTCGCCGCTCGCGGTCGTGCCGTCGCCGAAGGCGCGGTCGGTCGCGCGACGTCCACCGTTGCCTCGGCCCGCGCCCGCGCTGAAGGAGCCGCGAATGCCGCCGCCAACACCGCCGGTTCGCTCGCCGGATCGGTCACTGCCTCGGGCAGTGCCGAAGGCGAAGCCTCGGCCGAAGCGGACAACGGCGACCGTCCGTAACACGCGTTACCGGCCCGTCTTTCATGCCCCCGCCGACAGACGGGCCACCCCTGGGGAGGGGCTGGATTGCCAGCCTCTCCCCACTCTTTTCGGCGTTGTCGCAGGGTTTTATTTCGACCCGAACCCGGTCAGCATTGTCCGCACCGTCCGGAACACGATCAAGATGTCGAGCCAGGGCGAGAAATATTTGATGTAAAAAAAGTCATATTGGAGCTTCAGGTGGATATCGTCGACTTCCGCCACATGGCCCTGATTGACTTGCGCCCAGCCCGAAATTCCCGGCCGAACGACATGACGATAGCGATAGAATGGGATGTCGCCAGTGTACCACGCCGACAGCACTTCCGCCTCGGGCCGAGGCCCGATCCAGCTCATCTCGCCGCGCAGGATGTTCCACACTTGCGGCAATTCATCGATCCGCGTGCGCCGCAGGAACCTCCCCAGGCTGGTGATCCGGACATCGCCATCGTCGGTCATCGCCGCACGTCGCTGATCCTCGACCTCTGGCCCGATTCGCATTGTCCGAAATTTCGTAACCCAAAACTGGCGCCCCTGTCGCCCGGTACGGCGCTGACGGAATAACACCGGCCCGCCATCGACCAACCGGATCGCCATCGCGGTCACCGCGAGCACGGGTATCAGCATCGGCAGAACCGCCACCGCTAGCAGGAAATCGCCGAGATGCTTGATCGCCGAATAAGCCCGGGCCGGCACCAGGCTGCCGAAACTATTTTCCGACAAATGCCTCACCTGAACCCGTCCGGTCAGGGATTCGAGCAATTGCTGGACTTGATAGACCACCCGCCCCTCGAGCGCGGCGTCGGCCAGAAAGGCTTCCCACTGATCGGGCAGTTCCGAAAAGTCGGCAACGATTGCGTGGCATCCGCGCACCCGCTCAAGCTCGGGCGCATTGAGCAGCCGCCAGTCGACCATATCGATCCGCCGCAGCTGCTCGGTGTCGCCGACCGGGACAATCGCAATCCGCGGCCGAATTCGCCGTGAGACGAAAAAATAGAGTGCGAATGCGAGCACCAGATGGATCGCGAACCCCAGTGCCAGTGACGGCCGATGATATGGCAGGCGCGACAGCACAAGCAGTATCAGCATCGAACTGTGCGCCACAAACACCGCAGGCAGCACCACCTGCCCGGCGCGCAAGCCGGGATAGGTGCTGACCGAAATCCGGATCCACAGCGCCAGGCAGATCGCCAGCACATTGGCGATCAGGCTGTTATGGAACACATTGGGGTCGAAGCTGGTGTCGGCAATCAGCCACCGGCTGCCCGCCCAGGGCAACAGCGCCGCAAGCAGCAGCGCGACTCCGAATTCGAACCGCCGGCGAAGGACAAAGGCCAAGGTGTTGGCCGATTCCATGGGTGCGGACTGGAGCATCATCACAAGGTCCAGTAATCGCCGTTCGTGGGACGCGCCTGGCTGCGCCACATGCCCTTGATGTCGGCCAAAGTCCCGCCCGGTTTCAACATTGCGGAAAGCGCCTCGCCCGGCATCGCCTGATAGGCCTCGTGCCGCACCGCGCCGATCACCAGGTCATAGCGATCTTCGCCAGGCTCGGTCAGGCTGCGGCCATAGTCCGCCGCGACGTCCGCCGTGTCGACCTCGGGGTCGGCGATGCAAACATCATGGCCGAGCGCGGTAAGTCGGCTGAACAGGTCGATCGACCGGCTGTTCCGCAAGTCCGGAACATTTTCCTTGAACGTCAGTCCCATCAGCAGGACCGTGCCTGGCCGCCCGCCACGATGATCGTGAAGCCGGTCCGCGATCCACGCGCCCATCAGATCATTCGTTTCGCGCCCCGCCAGGATCACCTGCGGATGGTGGCCGAGCGACTGGGCGAGATGGCTGAGATAGAAAGGATCGACCCCGATGCAGTGCCCGCCAACCAGTCCCGGTTCGAAGGCGAGGAAATTCCACTTGGTTCGCGCCGCATCGAGCACGTCCCAGGCCGACACGCCGATCCCGGCCATGATCTGGGCCACCTCGTTCATGAAGGCGACGTTGATGTCGCGCTGGGCATTCTCGATCACCTTGGCCGCCTCGGCGGCGCGGATCGAAGCGGCGCGGAACACCCCGGCGCTGGTAATCGCGCCATAGACTCGCGCCAACGTCTCGACCACCTCGTCGTCTTCCCCGGCAATGACCTTGATGATCTTGTCGACGGTGTGGACCTTGTCGCCGGGATTGATCCGCTCGGGGCTGTAGCCGAGCTTGAAATCGCGTCCGCGCTCAAAACCCGCTTCGGCCAGCAAGCCGCCGCAAAAATCCTCCGTGACGCCTGGATAGACCGTGCTCTCATAGACGATGATCGGGCATCGGCGAGCATCGATTAGCCCGGCTATGGTCCGGGTCGCCGCTTCGACCGCGCCGAGATCGGGCCGATTGTCGGCATCGACCGGGGTCGGCACGGTGACGATGTACAGATCCGCACCGCGCCCCGCCGCCGGATCGGCGGACAGCGCAATCGTCGACTCGGCCAGTGCTGCCGACTCGATCTCGCCAGTACGGTCGATACGATGCCGCAATCCGTCGATCCGGCTCTGATCGACGTCGATTCCCACGACCTCAAACTTCTTGGCAAGCGCGACCGCCAGCGGCAGCCCGACATAGCCCAGCCCGATCACCGCGATCTTGATCTGGGCGCTTCCATTCTGGCTCATGTTTACTCCGTTACGCACCAAGGAAGCAGACGTCGCTAAGTTCCGCGCCCGATGCCGCGATAGTCGAGGCCCGCCCGACGCGCGTCCGCCGGGTCGTAGACGTTACGCAAGTCAATCAGCGCGGTGCCGCGCATCCGCCGCTTGATGTCGTCGAGGTCGATCCCGCGGAATTCGTCCCATTCGGTAACCACCACCAGCGCATCGGCGCCATCGGCCACTGCCTGGGCATCATCGGCGAACGTGATCCCCGGCAGCAGCGGCTGGGCCGACTCGCGTCCAACCGGGTCGAACGCCACGACCGTAGCCCCGCCCGCGATCAATCCCTTGATCAACGGTATCGATGGCGCATCGCGCATGTCGTCGGTGTTGGGCTTGAACGTCAGCCCAAGCACCCCGATCCGTTTGCCGGCCAGTTCGCCGCCAAGCGCGCTCCGCACTCGCTCGGCATTGGATGCCTTACGATCATCGTTGACCGCAACCACGGCCGATATGATGCGCTGCTCAACGCCAGCATCTTCAGCGACGTGGAGCAGCGCGAGCGTATCCTTTGGAAAACAGCTCCCGCCATAGCCCGGCCCGGCGTGAAGAAACTTGTCGCCGATGCGCTTGTCGAGCCCAATGCCCCGGGCCACTTCCTGAACGTCCGCCCCTACGGCCTCGCACAAATCGGCCATTTCGTTGATGAAGCTGATCTTCATCGCCAGAAAGGCGTTGGCGGCATATTTGGTCAACTCGGCCGTGCGCCGTCCGGTAAACAGGATCGGGGCCTGGTTGAGGAACAGCGGCCTATAGATTTCGCGAAGCACCTCGCGCGCGTGGCTGTCCTCGGCGCCGACGACGATCCTGTCGGGGATCTTGAAGTCGCGGATCGCCGCGCCCTCGCGCAGGAATTCGGGGTTGGACGCGACGCTGGTCCCGATAGGCGCGCCTTCTTCGGCCAGAATCCGCGCAATCTCGTCGCCAGTCCCGACCGGCACCGTTGATTTTGTCACCACCACCACCGGCCCGGTCAGCGCCACCGCCAGTTCGCGTACCGCGGCATAAACGTAGCTCAGGTCGGCATGACCGTCGGCGGGCCGCGACGGCGTACCGACCGCGATGAACACCGCTTCCGCGCCGGCGATTCCGGCCGCCAGGTCGGTCGTGAACGACAGCCGCTTGCGTGCCGCATTCGCCTTGACCAGCGCCTCCAGCCCCGGCTCCCAGATTGGCATGATACCCGCTTCAAGCGCCGCAATCTTGGTCGGATCCTTGTCGACACAGGTGACATGATGTCCGAAATCGGCCAGGCACGCGCCCGACACCAATCCGACATAGCCGGTCCCGATCATCGCGATACGCATACGCTTCCCCGCTCGTTGCCGCTGGCGGGCGGCTCTTAGCCAGTCGGGCGGCGCAGCGCCAGTGCGGCTAGTCCCTTGCATCGACCATGGTGTCGCGGCATGCCAGCGCTCGTGAACGGGCTGGAGAGCGGCAAATTGGTGGAAGCTAGGAGCTACTGGTCAAGTTCGTTGCGGCGGCGGAGGCTTGATCCGCACCACATGACCCTGCGTCGCAAGACCCGGCTCAGCCTGCGCATGCAGATTGCCGTACGCCTCGGAACATTATTGGGCCTGATCGCCCTGGTTGTCGCTGTTCACTGGATCGAGCGCGACGGCCTAAAGGACAATCTCGACGGTCATGTCAGCTTCACCGACGTCATCTATTTCACGATGATCAGCGCGACCACGACCGGTTACGGCGACATCGTTCCGGTGTCCGATGGCGCGCGCATGTTCGACGCTTTGGTCGTCACCCCGATTCGGGTATTCGTGATCCTGATCCTTGCCGGGACCGCTTACACTTTCGTGTTCAAGCGAATTTGGTACAAGCGGCGGATGGAAAAGCTGCAGCGCACCCTTTGCAACCACATTATCGTCACCGGTTTCGGCACCAGCGGGTCCGAGGCAATCAAGGAACTGGTCGCGCGCGGTACCGACCCGGGCAACATCGTCGTGATCGATACCGACGCCGAGGCGACCGAGGAGGCCGAGGAAATCGGCTGCATGGTCCTGCAGGCCGATTCGGCCCGCGACGCCGCCTTGCTCGCGGTGCATATCGACCGCGCTGCGGCGATGATTATCTCGGCGGGGCGCGACGACACCACCATCCTCATTTGCCTGACCGCCCGCCACCTCGCTCCCAACCTGCCGATCAGCGTCGTCGTTCGAAGCATGGACAATGAAGCGCCGGCCCGCGCCGCCGGGGCGACGACGATCATCAATCCCGTCAGCTTCGCCGGCCTGTTGCTTGCCGGCTCCGCGCACAACACCGGCACCGCCGAATATCTCCATGACCTAGCCACCGCCGACGGGCGGGTGCAATTGTCGGAACGGCTGGTCAGCCGCGAGGAGATAGGTCGACCCCTGGCCACCATCGACAGCGGCCTCGGGGTCCGAATCCTGCGTGGCAACGAACCAATCGGCTTCTGGGAGGACCGCGCCAGCGCGCTGCAGGCCGGTGACCGCATCATCGAGATCGTGCCGACCTTCGCGCGCGAGGCCTGAGCTCTCGCTTTTCTCGCACATTGCCGCTATCGGGCGCATCTTCCCATGGCCACCATCCTCCCCTCCCCGCCGCGCGTCGGCATGGTCTCGCTCGGCTGTCCCAAGGCATTGGTCGACAGCGAGCGCATCCTCACCAAGCTGCGCGCCGACGGCTATCAGATGTCGCCCGATTATGCCGGCGCCGACGTCGTGCTGGTCAACACCTGCGGCTTCCTCGACAGCGCCAAGGAGGAAAGCCTCGAAGCGATCGGCGAGGCCATCGCCGAGAATGGCCGCGTCGTGGTCACCGGCTGCATGGGCCGCGAGGCCGACGTCATCCGCGCCCGCTTCCCCAAGGTGCTGGCGATCACCGGCCCGCAGCAATATGACGAAGTCGTCGCCGCAGTCCACGCCGCCGCCCCGCCGAT
>JBKJNP010000058.1:0-6732 GCA_046593565.1 Sphingomicrobium sp.
CCGCGTCGAAAAGGCCGGGATCATCCACGCCGGGATCGGCAAGGCGAGCTTCCCCGAAGCCGACCTCAAGGCCAATTTCGACGCCTTCGTCGATGCCATCGTCAAGGCCAAGCCGTCGGGCGCGAAGGGCAAGTATCTCCAGAAGATCGCATTGAGCTCGAGCATGGGCCCCGGCGTCCGCCTAGACACCGCCGAAGTCACCGGCGCGTAACCTCAACTCCCCTCCCGCCAGAGCGGGAGGGGACGACTCGCCAAAGGCGAGTGAGGGCCTGTAACTAAACAAAAAGGGCGCGGAGCAATCCGCGCCCTTTTTTGTGCCCTGAGCGCATCCCGACGAAAGTGAGCCGACCTCAAGGCTCCACCGACGCCTGGCGATAATGGAATGTCGGCAGGTGTCGCAAGCCAGACCCGGCAGCCGCGAACTACCCAACACATATTGACACATTCTTATTATGTAACTACATAACCTAACAACTCGGTGAGACTCGTCGGTAAGCGCCGTCGATATCGTGGAAGTTCGCCGGGTGAAGATTAGCTACGACCAAGCGAAGAGGTACAAGACCTTCGCCGAACCCGGCTTGGATTTTGACGATGCGGAGCAGGTATTTGCCGGACGAACGATCGATTTTATCGACGATCGTCGCGATTATGGCGAGGCGCGATGGCTCAGTTTCGGCTACCTTCGGCAGCGCCTGGTTGTGATCGTCTGGACGCCGCGCGGTGGATTACGGCACATCTTTTCGATGAGGAAAGCCAATGGACGCGAGCAAGAGAAATACGGACGATAGCTGGGATCCCGATACCGCTCCGGAAATCCCAGATGAGGCTTGGGACCGCGCCCAGATCTCGATCGGCGGGAAGGTCATCCGCGAGGCGACCGGCACGCTGACCAAGCCCGGCCGGCCGCCGATCGGCGACCAGCCCAAGCAGCAGGTCACACTCCGCTTGCCCCGCGAGGTGATCGCCTTCTTCAAGGCCGCCGGCCCCGGCTGGCAAACCCGCATCAGCGACACATTGCAACGCCATACCGAGGATCAGAAGTGAAAGTCGGCGTGAGGCCGTGGGCCTGCCCCCCCCACTGCACCCGGCGAAGGCCTGTCCCTCACTGCACCCCTGCGAAGCCGAAGCCGACCTCAAGGCTCCGCTAACGCGCTTGCGTCAGTGGAATGTCGGCATAGGGGGCCTGTCGGCCTCCGCACTATGTTCGACAACAAATACGACCGCTTGAGGTATGTCGAGCGCACCAGTGACTGTCCGCTATGTGTGGAAAGCGGACATTAGTTTTAGATACCTCAGCAACGCCAGCTAGAGGGCGCCTTGGCTCGGCCAAAACCACCACGCTAACCATGTAGCAGCGGCTATCCAGATGAGGATAACCGCGATAGCGGCAGCCTTGGAAAGCGGCCGCCCTTCGCGAAGCGCGGCTTGTTTGCGGAACTCTTCCATCAGGTCGGCGGGCGTGAGCTTGACAGCAAGCATGATGCCGGCCGGCACGATGATCAGATCGTCCAGATAGCCGAAAACCGGAATGAAGTCGGGGATGAGGTCGATTGGCGATAGCGCATATGCCGCCACCAAGCCTGCAACGGCTTTGGCATACCACGGCACACGCGGGTCGCGTGCCGCGATCCACAACGCAATGACATCTCGCTTGATGCCACGCGCCCACTGCTTCAATTGATTGATGATCAATTTGGAACGGTTTTCCATCGCATTCAATATCAGAGGAGACGGGCGGCAGCGGCAGTTCCGGCTGTTAGCCACATCATGAAAACCGCCGCAGTTCCGGCAGCAACCAAGCGTTCGCCGGCCGCCGCCCGTGCCCGCAACTCGGCCCACACCGGAGGGGGGATCAGGCGAACGGCTACCGATGTCCCTATAGCCATGAGGACCAGGTCATCCAGGTAACCGATCACTGGGATGAAATCCGGTGTGAGGTCGATTGGCGATATCGCAGTCAGTGAAGCAACCCAGGCGGTCAGTTTCACATACCACGGAATCCGGGGGTCGCGCGCCGCGAGCGCCAACGCGCCCGCATCTCGGCCGGTTCTGTATACCATAGCCCTGATCCAGGCCGCCATCGCCATGAAAGGCGCGGCTATGACTCTTCGCACAGACCGGTTGCCAAGGGCGTTGCGCTGATGTGATTCAATGTTGGCCCAACGCTCGCCGGGTTCGCCGACGACCGACGCCGCTGTTCCGCTTCGTGGCGGCAAGTCATTGGCGGCATCCAATCGGAGGTATGATGCCGCTACACGGGCGGCGGAACTCGCCGAACTTTCCACTTCGGCCGCGCGCGGCTCCTTGACGGTCCCGGCCAGTCCTTGTTCCCAAAGATCCTGCCAATATCGGCGAAGGTCCCTGCGGTTCAATTCCAAGTCCGTGCGAGCGGGCTCCAAGCCCAGCTTGCGCCAGCCAAAATCGCTCAACTCGAGGGGAAGAATGCTGACAGGTTTCCCGGTCAGGATCGCTTCCGCCACCATCGCCATGCTGTCGCCGGTAACCACAATCTCGTCGGCAGCTTCCAATAGCTCGCCCAGACCGCCCACCAGCGACGGAGCGAGCTTCGCGTTTCGAACGCCTTCCAGTTCGTGGCGGAGGAGGGCGAGCGCGGCCGGTGGCGTGCGCGGACTGCCGCTGACGATCAATGATCCGTTCGTCGCGGTCGCCTTGTCGATCAAATGGGACAGTGCCGCATGAAGTCGATTGGTCGAAAGCTGCCAATATTTCACCGGGCCGCCGACCAGCAACAGCAGGCGCGGGGTCGGCAACTCATCGATCCAGGTAGCGCTCGTGATGGACACAGCCTGCGGCGCTTTGGTGACCGGCAGACGTGCAATTGCCACGTTGCTTCCGCGCGGGCCAAGATAGTCAAGAGTTGAGATGACTAAATCAAAGTGGCGCGGATCAACCCTTGGATTCCCGAGGAAGATAATTTTGGTCTTCCCTTGGCTGCGGGCCTTGATCCACCGCACAACCGGAACACTCCAACGGCCAATTGCGATCACCACCTCTGGCAATGGCGCGTCCAACTGGCGCTTGGATTCGGGACATAGGGTCATCAGCGAGGGCCCGATATGCGGTCCGATTTCGCGCAGCTTGTTGTAACGAAGGCGTTTCTCTTCGAATGGCAAGCCCAGAGAACTCGCCAACGCTAACGCTTGGCTGTTGTCTCCGGTGCGGGAGTAAAGCAGAACCCAAACGCCTGAAGCCACGCCGCATTCTCCAATGGCGGTGCTGCCCCGCACACCAGTCGACGGTTCTTAGGCCCGCTCACGTGATGTGGGAAGTGGTCGCGTTGTGCGACGCGCAACAGGTTCAGTCAGGCCTGTAATAGCTTGCGCTTCGCGCGGCTCCAAAGGCGATGGAGCAACTGGTGCTTCCAGACTGTTTGAATGCCGCTCAGATAGTTAAGTTGAAGTGAGTAACGCTCACCGACGAACGGCTTGTGCCCGTGCCAACAATTGGGCGTCACTTTGAAGGCAACCATATTGCCGAGCAAAGGCGGGATTTCCTCCGCAAAATCTTCGATGTCCTTCGAGCCTCGAAGTATTCGAAGGCCCGTAGCGTCGGCCTGCCCAGGTGCGTTGAAGTAAATCAGGACGGTCACGAGCTTGGACGGGGTGTCGGTGTGGATATTGCCATCCGTCCAACGCGTCTTGCCGCGGACCTCTATGACCGTCGGCGCCTGGTCCAGATTGAGGTTGAATTTGTCGGCGATAATGGCGCGGAATGAATCGCTCCGAAGCTCATCGATTAGCTCTCCGAACGACGGCCCGTAGACCGTCTCCTCGACAGCGATCGCGCCCACGGAGCTGATGCGCGGGAATGTCTCGGCCAGCGAGTTCCCGGCCTCTCCCATCAGCGCGCCGCCCAATGCGAAATACGGATAAGGCGACCAGCGAACTGCCGCCAAGCGTATTGCCTTGAGATTCAGGATCATCTGGCTGGCTTAGCCTTGTGACTAACGTCCGGAGAGGGTCCAAAGCGGACGTCGGGTGCTAAGTTCTGCAATGGCTGGAAAACGGACATGGTTCAAGTAAGTGCGCGAACCCCAGCCATGCCCACGAACAGCGCCGCGATGGAGAGTAAGACTGACGTGACGATGTATAATGCAAGAGTGGCGTAATCGCCCCGCTGCCACATCAAAGCGGCATCTAGACTGAACGCGGAGAATGTTGTGAAGCCGCCCAGGAAACCAGTGGTGAGGAACAGCCGAAAATCCTGACTGCCGCCACCTTTCACCAAGAAAACATCAGCCAACACGCCAATCAACAGGGAGCCAACGACATTCACAATCAACGTGCCGTAGGGAAAAGCCGAACCGAGATAGGCGAGCGAGGTGCGATTGACAGCATGTCGGAGCGCCGCTCCTAGCCCGCCGCCGATAAAAACTGCCAAATAGCTGCCGACCATTTGTGGACAGTCGCACCATCGCCGCATGTCCGCAACGGGTCGAAAACGGACGCTAGCGATTTAACACCCCCCAAATAACAACTTTCCTACAGCTAACCATATGGGTTATCGCTCCCGACTCGACCGGCCGGGAGCACAGCCATGGACCAAGACATCACCGCCCCTGCCGCCGTGACGGGTGGCACATCATTCGCGCGCTGCCTGTTCATGCGGCGGCTGTCCGGGACCGGTCGGGTCAGCCGTTCCTGCGAACATGCGCGAATCGCGACGCCCCCCGATCGATGGGGGGTGTAGTGTTCACTTTGTTCGGTTCGGGTATCGACGCACCTGCCGGCGCGACGCCATCGCCGGCAGGATTGCGCAACTGGCGGCTTGGCCCGACTTGCCCCCCGCCCCGCCCTCCGCTTAGGTTGCGGCCATGGAGATCGAGGAGGATTACCGGCGCGACGGCTATGCGCTCATCAAGGGCATGGTGCCGCGCGGCGTCGATCGCTCTTTGATGGCCCGGCTTCGCGCCGATCTGCCCCCCGGCCCGATCACCCCCCAGCCCCACACCGCGTCGGAAATCCTGCGTGGCCCGGCGTTCGAAATCTACGGCAACGACTATCCGCCGATGCAGGTCTTCCTGTGGGCCCTGACTCCGGCGATGGAAGCGGTCACCGGGCAGCGGCTGGTCCCCACCTACGATTATTTCCGCATCTACCGCGAAGGCGATATCTGCCGCGTCCACCACGATCGCGCCGCCTGCCAGCACAGCCTGTCGCTGACCCTCGACTATAGCGACGACGTGCCGTGGCCGCTCGAGGTCGGCACTGCCGGCGAATTTGGCCCGCAGGATGCGTTCATCGACGGTTTCGGCCCGGAAGCCTGCACCGCTCTGGCGATGGGGGTCGGCGACGGTGTCGCCTATCGCGGGGTCGAGCACGGTCGCACCATGCCCAACCCCAACGCCTGGTCGGCGCACCTCTTCCTGCACTGGGTCGACCCCGACGGTCCGTTCGCGGATCAGGCGTTCGACGGCGCTGGCGAGCCCAAACCGGTCAACTTCACCTTCGCCGAGGAAAGCCAAACATGAGTGGAAAATCGATCCTGAGCTGGCAGCAATATGAGGAAGCGCTCGACCCGCTGACCAAGGAATTGAGCGACGCGGCGCGCTGGATCCAGGAAACCGGGCAGCGCGTCGTCATCCTGTTCGAAGGGCGCGACACCGCCGGCAAGGGCGGTTCGATCGACATGTTCGCCCGCACGCTCAATCCACGCCAGTGCAAGGTCGTGGCGCTGTCCGCCCCGTCGCGGCGCGAGCAGGGCCAATGGTATTTCCAGCGCTATGCCGAGCATTTCCCGTCGAAGGGCGAAATCACCTTGTTCGACCGCAGCTGGTACAACCGCGCCGGGGTTGAAAAAGTGATGGGCTATTGCACCCCGGGGCAGACCGACGCCTTCCTCCGCGCCACCCCCGAGTTCGAGAAGCATCTGGTCGAGGATGGCATGCTGCTGTTCAAATATTGGCTGTGCGTCGACCAGGACCGGCAGGAAGAACGATTCGCCAACCGCCTCAAGAACCCGCGCCGTCGCTGGAAACTGTCGCCGATCGATATCGAATCGCGGACCCGCTACGACGAATATACCGAGGCGCGCGAGGCCATGCTGGCCGCGACCCACACCGAATGGGCGCCGTGGACCCTGGTCGATTTCAACGACCAGTCGGTCGGTCGCCTGACCCTGCTCCGCGACCTGCTTGATCGCCTGCCCGATACCGAATTGCCGCAGCCCGATATCGACTGGCCATCGCTGACTCACGATCCGCGGCGGGAGCAATATGGGAAGCTCCAACCGATTGGAAATTATCCGGTCGCGACCCCGGCCTGACCGCGGCACTTGCGCCAGCGCAAGATTCGCCTAGCCTTTAACGATAATTCGAAGTGCCAGGGGGCCGGCGATGAACTCGACCAGACTGATCATCCAACTCATCATTTATTATCTCGTCATCGTTCTCGGCATGTGGGCACTGCTGACCCTCTATCCCGAGCTTCGCGGCTATCTGCCGGTCGGCGGGGCAGAAGCGTTGATCAAGGGCGCCGGCAAGTCGGCCACGCTCGAAGCCGCCCAGACCGCCGCCAGTGTCAAGAATCTGGGCGCCAGTCTCGGCTGGATGGGGGTGGCGATCCTCGGCGCGCTTGTCACCGCGCTTCCGGTCAGCTGGGTCTATATGGCGACCCGCACCTCCGAAGAATATGACCAGTCGCTGATCAGCTCGATCCTGATCCTGCCGGTGGTGGTGACCTCGATCGTGATCGTCGTCCAGGGCAGCCTCGC
>JBKJNP010000123.1:0-12051 GCA_046593565.1 Sphingomicrobium sp.
CGCGTTTTCCCCCGCGCGGCTCATGCGCAGCTCAAGCGTTTCGAGGCTGCGCATCAGCATCCACGCAGTATTAGGGTCGAGGATCCCGCCCATCGTGTTGCGGATCATCCTGACCTGGCCGAGCAGGGCCTTGCTGCCGGTCAGCCCGCCGGCGACGAGGTCACTGTGCCCGCCGGCATATTTGGTCAGGCTGTAGACCGAAATGTCGGCGCCCTGATCCTGCGGCTTGGCCCACAGCGGACCGAGGAAGGTGTTGTCGATCGCGATCGGGGGAAGCTCGCCATTGGCAAAAGCGACGGCGCGCGATGCGACCACCGCCTCGACATCGACCAGCGCATTGGTCGGGTTGGCCGGGCTTTCGAGATAGATCAGGCTGACATTGCCCATCGCCTTCGCGCGCTCGAAAACCTCGTCGATCTCGTCGCGGGTCGCGCCGGCCGGGAAGTCGACATATTTGATGCCGAACTGGCTCAAGATCTTGGCGATGATCGATTCGGTCGCGGCGTAGAGCGGGCCCGAATGGACGATCACGTCGCCGGGGCGGACGAAGGCGAGGAACAAGGTGGTGATGGCGGTCATGCCCGAGGAGAAGGTCAGGCATTCCTCCGAATTTTCCCACAGCTTGAAGCGTTCCTCGAGGATCTGCTGGTTGGGATTGTTGAAGCGCGAATAGACCAGCCCCTCGGTCCCGCCCGGCCGCTTACCGGTGATGCCTTCAAAGAAATGCTTGCCGTCGGCGGCGCGTTCGAAAACGAAGGTCGAGGTGAGGAAGATGGGGGGCTTCAACGAGCCTTCGGACAGCGCCGGATCGAAGCCGTGGCCCATCATCAACGTCGAAGGATCGAGCTTGTGATTGCCGATATGGGTGGCGGCTTGCTTGGGTTTGCGAGATGTCGTGTCGGCCATGGGAATCCTCGTTTCAATCGTCCCAGGGAGGCGGGACTGCTGAGCGAGGAAGCCGGGGCGTTTCCATCCTAACCTCCGCAGGATCCGCCGGCTCACCGTCGCGGGGCAATTAGCCCTCGATGGTCACTTATTCAACTGCCCGTCAGGCCGATCAAACTGATCTGGCGGCCATAGTCGGGCTCGCCAAGATGGGTCGCGCGGCGGTAACTGAAGAAACGGTCGGGCGCGGCATAGGTGTCGAGGCCGAGCGCCTCGATGCGGGTGATGCCAGCGGCAGCGAGACTGGCGACAACGAAACTCTCGAGGTCGAAATGAGGTTTGCCGGCGAGTCCATCGGCGAAGAAACGATCGTGGTCGGGGCCGAGCCGCTCGGCAAAATCGTGATCGACCTCATAATTGCGTTGCGCGATGCACGGGCCGACCGCGGCGGCAATGCGGTCGCGCCGCGCGCCGAGTTTCTCCATCGCGGCGACGGTGCTGGCGGCGACTCCGGCAACCGCGCCGCGCCAGCCGGCATGGGCGGCACCGATCACCCCGGCGTCGCGGTCGGCAAGCAGGATCGGGGCGCAGTCGGCGGTGAGGATGCCGAGCAGCACGCCGGGCCGGTCGGTGACCAAGGCGTCGGCGGGAGGGCGATCGTCGTCGGGCCAGTCCCCCGCCTCGACCACGTCGGCCGAGTGAATCTGGTGGACAGTGACCAGCTTCGCGCCGGGCAGCACCGAGGCCACCGCGCGACGGCGATTTTCGGCGATCGACTCGCGGTCGTCGCCACTGCCCCATCCGCAGTTGAGGCCTGCGAGTTCGCCGGTGGAAACGCCGCCTGACCGACCAAGAAAGGCATGGGGGAGTTCGGCGAGAGCGGTCGAACGAATCGGCCTGACTGTCACAGCGGCCGGCGCATGACGATGTCCTCGTCGGCATGGGCACCGACCATGAAGGCATAGCGCCCTTCGGCGACGAACCCCCAGCGCTCGTAGAATTTGCGGGCGCGATGGTTGTCGACGAACACCGACAAATAGAGATCGTCGCCGCCTTTTCGCTCCGCCTGGTCGATCACCCAATGCATCATCTCATCGGCGAGGCCGTGACCCTGCCACGCCTTGACGAGGTAGAATTGGCGGAGCTCGACCGCGATGCCGCGCGGCTCGAACGGGAGATGCGGCGGGCCGATTTTGGCGTATCCGACGGCCTCGCCTTTGACCTCGACCAGAAGCACGGCGAATTCGGGGTCGCACAATTCGGCCGCCCAATGTTCCTCGGCATGGGTCTTGAGGAAGGTGTCGAGATCGTCGGGATCGTAGAGATGGCCGAACGTATCGGTGAACGTGCGGCTGCCGAGCGACGCGAGGGTCGCGGCGTCGGCCTTGGTCGCGGGGCGCAAATGGATGGTCATTCAAAACCTGCCGGGGCGGGCCAGTCTGGATGGTGGATGGCCATGACCTTGAACAATTCGCCCATTTGATCGGCCGCGGTCAAGCGGGCGAGCGCCGAAGCGATGTCTTCGGCGCGGTCGGGATTGGCGGCGGCAAGTTTTTGGGCGCGCTGGGCGATGCCGAGACGGGTCAGCCAGGCGCCTTGGGTGGCAAGCGGGGTGACCGAAGCGCCGGTCGCGTGGGCGGCATCGGACAGCGCCTCGAAATCGACATGGGCGGTGAGGTCCTGCTCGCCAGGGTCGGCCAAGGGATCAGCATAGGCGTGACCGCGCACCGCCTGCAGGGTGTCGCCCGGCGCGCTGGTGGCATGACCATAGTCGATGATGAGGGCGATCCCGCCGCGGGCCACGAGGTGCGCGGCGATGGCGGCGGCGGCGGCGGTGCGGGCGGGGGAATCCTCGACGATCAGGCCGTTGGCGGTGAAGGCGAGCGAGTCGCCCTGCAGAATGACGAGTCGCTGCTCGTCGCCGACCCATTGACGGACCGGCAGGGCATCGAAGAATTCATTGGCGACCAGCAGCAACGGGTGCCGGGGGAGCTGCTCGATGCGGTCATGGAAGGTAGCGGCGGGGAGGCGCGTGCGCTGGGCCTCGCGCAAGGCCGGGCTGGTTTCGACCAGATGGACCGGAATTGCACCGATGACGCGTGAAGCATCGACGGCGAGGGTGCCGCGACCGGGGCCTAGCTCGGCGTAAGTAGCTTCGGCGGGCGCCCCGGTCCGGCGCCAGCAATCGGCGAGGCAGGCGCCAACCATTTCGCCGAACATCTGGCTCACTTCGGGCGCGGTAGTGAAGTCGCCGCTGGAGCCCAGCGGATCGCGGGTGGCGTAATAATGCGCGTTGCAGGCGGCCATATAGGCCTCGACGGTGAGCGGTCCGCGTTCCCGGATCCGCTGTTTCAGATCGTCGAAAAAGCTCAGGCCACGCTCTCCGTCCCCGCGACCGGCTCGACCCGCTCGCGGCGTCTCTTAGCGGTGACCATCAGATAGAGACCGCCGAGTATCATCGGCACCGACAGCCATTGGCCCATGTGCAGGCCCGACGCTTCGATGATCGTGCCGACGAACTGGCTGTCGGGCTCGCGGATATATTCGACGGCAAAGCGGAACAGGCCGTAGAACAGGATGAAGGCACCGACCAGCTTGCCCGGCTCGTAGCGCGCCTTGGTCTTCCAGAACATGAAGGCCAGGATCGCGAACAGCACGATGCCTTCGAGCAGGGCTTCGTAGAGTTGGGTCGGATGGCGACCGGGCCCAAGCTGGAGCACGCCGGCGGTCATTTCCGGAAATCTTACCGCCCACGGCACATTGGTCGGCGCACCCCACAATTCGCCGTTGACGAAATTGGCGACGCGGACGAGGCCGAGCCCGATCGGCACGGTGCAGGCGACATAATCGTGCACCCGAAGCCAGTTCAGCCCTTCCTTGCGGGCGAGGTAGAGGATGCCAATGGTGACCCCGATCACCCCGCCGTGGAAGCTCATCCCGCCGTCCCAAAGCTTGAGGATGTCGATCGGATTCTTGAGGTAATAGCCGAGGTTGTAGAACAGGACGTAGCCAAGGCGGCCGCCGAAAATCACTCCGAGCGAAGCGTAGAAGACGAGGTCGTCGGCATGGCGGCGGGCGAGCGGGGCGCCGGGCTGCTTGATCAATTTGAGCAGATACCAATAGCCAAGGAAGATGCCGGCGAGATAGCCGAGGCTGTACCAACGCAATTCGAAAATGCCGAGATCGAGCGCGACCGGCGAAAGGCCGAGGTCATAATAGCTTATCGCGTCGATATTGTTGGCAGTTGCGGCGGTCATGGGTCTTCCTTCGTGCGGTGACGCCTCATAAGGTGCGCAGGCTGGAAGGCAAAGGAGAAGCGATGCCAAGCGAGCTCGACACTATTTTCGATGCGACTTTGGCTGCGGTAATCGGCCCGGGCGGACGGATCGTCGTCGAGCGCGACGCCAGGGGACAGGCGATTGTCGCCAATTTCCCGGCGACGCTGCCGAGCTTCTTCGCCACCTTTTGTGCCTTGAACGGCGCGATCGAGGCGGTGATCGCCGGCGACGAACGGCTGACCTTCGCCGATCTCGGGCGACTGTCCGACGAGGTCGCGCGCGGGCTGGTCAAGCGCGGCATCGCCAAGGGTGACCGGGTCGGGATCGCGATGCGCAACTGCCCGAGCTGGATCGTGACCTATATGGGGGCGCTGAAAGCAGGGGCGATCGCGACCCTTCTGAACGGTTGGTGGCAGAGCGAGGAACTGGCGCACGCGCTGGAACTGACGTCGCCCAGACTGATCCTGGCCGATTCCCCGCGCGCGGCGCGCATTGCCCGGATCGAGGGATCATGGGACCTGGTATCGTTGGCGGTCGAATTGCACGCCGAGCAGGCGCTGGCGCCGCTGCTTGGTGCCGATCCCGCGACGCAGCTGCCCGAAGTTTCGCCCGACGACGATGCGACCATCCTGTTCACCTCGGGATCGACCGGCGAGGCCAAAGGCGCGCTATCGACCCACCGCGCGGTGACCACCGGCGTCTATGTCTATGCCACGCACCTGATGACCCTGCTCGGCATCCTGACGTCGCGCGGCACGCCGCCGGCCAACCCGCCCAAGACCCTGGTCAACGTGCCGCTGTTCCACGTCACCGGCGAAGTACCGGTGCTGCTCAACAGCTTCGTTGTCGGGCGCGGCATGGTGCTGATGCCGAAATGGGATGCGGGCGAGGCACTGCGGCTGATCGAGGCCGAAAAGGTGACCTATTTCGTCGGGGTGCCGACGATGAGCCTGGAATTGATGAACCATCCCGATCGCGACAAATATGACCTGTCGTCGATGACCGACATTGCCGCCGGCGGCGCGGCGCGGCCAACGGCACATGTCAAACGGTTGCAGGACAGTTTCGCCGGCGCGCAGCCGGCACTGGGCTATGGCCTGACCGAGACAAATGCGGTCGGCTGCGGTAATTTCTGGAGCAATTATATCGACAAGCCGGCCTCGACCGGTCGCGCCACTGCACCTTACGTCGAGATTGCGATTCTCGGGACACGCGACCGCCATCTGCCGGTCGATGAACGCGGTGAGATCGCCATCCGCAGCGCCGCCAACATCAAGGGTTACTGGCAAAATCCCGAAGCGACCGCGGCCGCCTTCACCGCCGACCATTTCCTCAAGACGGGCGATATCGGATATCTCGATGCAGACGGCTATTTGTTCATCGTCGACCGCAAGAAAGACATCATCATCCGCGGCGGGGAGAATATTTCGGCGGCCGAGGTCGAGGCGGCGCTCTACGCCTGTACCGGCATCGCGGAGGCGTCAGTGATTGGTGCGCCCGACGAGCGGCTGGGCGAGATTGTGATGGCGGTGCTGCACCCAGCCGAGGGTCAGGAGATTGACGAAGCGGCATTGCGCGCGTTCCTCGAGGGCAAACTGGCGGCGTATAAAATTCCCGAACGGATGATTTTTTCGGACGACCCGCTGCCGCGGCTAGGCACCGGCAAGATCGATCGCGTCGCGCTGAAGCAGAAATACGCCCATTGAAGCCGATCAGCCGTCGTAGCCTGCTGGTCGGCGGCGGAGTCGGCGTCGGGCTGATCGTTGCTTTCGCCGCGTGGCCGCGCAGGCAAGGCAGCGCGCTGACCGCTGACCGCGACGAACAGGTATTCGGCCATTATCTCAAGATCGCGCCCGACGGACGGGTGACGGTGGCGATTCCGCAGGCCGAGACCGGGCAGGGGGCGTGGACCGGCCTGGCGCAAATCGCCGCCGACGAGCTGGGTGCGGCGTGGGAGCAGGTGGCGGTCGAGCCAGCCCCGGCGGGCGTGGTTTATGCCAATGCGCTGCTGAAGCGCCGGGCAACCGAGGGGGCAACATCGGTCCGTGGGTTCGAGCAGCCGCTGCGCGAAGCCGGGGCGATGGCGCGGGACCTGCTGGTGCGGGCGGCGGCGGCCGAGTGGGATGTTGATCCGGCGGCGTGCGAGGCGGCGGATGGATTCGTCGTTCATGGCGAGCGACGGCTTGGTTTCGGCCAATTGGCCGAAGCAGCGGCGGGGCTGGAGCCGGGCAAACCGACGCTCCGCCAGGTCGGCAGTGGGCGGCTGGTCGGACAGTCGCTGGCGCGGCTCGACGGGCCCGCCAAGTCGGACGGGTCGTGGCGCTTTGCGAGCGATGTGCGCTTGCCCGGGATGTTGTTCGCCTCGGTGCGGATCGCACCGCCGGGCGGGCAGTTGAAGGGCTTCTCGCAAGATGCGGAGGCGGTTCCGGGGCTTGGACAAGTGGTCACGGGCGGCGACTGGCTGGCTGGGCTTGGTGTGACGTGGTGGGCCGCCGAACGGGCGCTGATGGCTGCTGCCGCACGTTTCACTGGCAATGCCAAAGCCAGCGACGCGGAGATTGATGCGGCGCTACAGTCCGCGACCGACAGCGGCGACCGGCGATCCTTGTTCACGCAGGGCGACTATGCCGAAACGGTTGGCGACGGGCGGGCGTTGGCAGCGACCTATCGAATCGCACCGGCAGAGCATCGTTCGATCGAGCCAATGAGCGCGACGGCCCGATTTACGGGCAAGAAACTGGAGCTGTGGGCGCCGGTCCAGGATTATGACGCAGCGGTGAAGGCGACGGGGTTGGAGCCGGAAGCGGTTACGCTCTACCCGATGGCGGTCGGGGATCCGTCGGGGGCGGGCATGGCGACTGCTGCCATCCCGATCGCGATCAACCTGGCGCGGCGCACGGGCAAGCCGGTACAGGTGATCGTCCCCGCCAAGGGCAGCCGCAACCATTTGCCGATGCGCAGCCCAATGCTGGCAAGGATGACGGCCCTGCCCAATCCGGCGGGTGGGATCACCGCGTGGAGCGCGCGCTTCGTGACCGCGCCGGATCTCGCTTTGCCCGGCGCGACGCCGCCCTATGCGGTGCCGTCGATGCGAATCGAATCAGTCGCGGCCGATTTGCCGATTGCCACCGGCTACATGCGCGGCGGGAGCGAGGCGCTGACCGCTTTCGCCACCGAAAGCTTCATCGACGAACTGGCACGGCGGATGGGTTCCGAGCCATTCTCGTTCCGGATGGGGCTGCTCGGCGGTAATGTCCGACTGGCACAGGTCTTGAGCGCGGTCGCGGCGCTCGGCCGGTGGGACGGCGGGGCGCCGGGGAGCCGGATGGGGCTTGCCTGCGCCTCCGCGTTCGGATCGCACATCGCCTTGCTCGCCGAAGCCGGGATAGGCCCCGACCAGGAAATACGCGTAGAGCGGCTGGTGACGGTGGTCGATTGCGGGCGGGTGATCAATCCTGGTCTGGTCCGCCAGCAAGTCGAGGGATCGCTGCTTCAGGCACTGGCGCTGGCAACCGGTCCCGCACCAGAAATTGTCGCCGGAATGTCGGTCGCTCGGCGTTCCGGACAGAGGGGGTTCGCGCAAGTCCCGAGCATCAACGTTGAAATCGCGCCGAGCCGCGCGGAGCCTGGCGGGGTCAGCGGGCTCGGCCATGTCGTGCTTGCCGCGGCGGTCGCCAATGCCATCGCCGCGGGGACCGGGCGCCGCTTGCGCGACCTGCCGTTCGATCCCATGGCGACCTGATGCACCGCCCCGCCGACCATCCCGAAATCCCCGCCCCGCGAATTGGCGTGTTGCTGGTCAATCTCGGCACGCCCGATGCGCCAGAACCGCAGGCCGTGCGGCGTTACCTGGCGGAGTTTCTGAGCGACAAGCGCGTGGTCGAAATCCCGGCCTGGGCGTGGAAGCCGATTCTCCACGGAATCATCCTGCGCACGCGGCCGAAGAAGAGCGCGCGGGCCTATGCCGAAGTTTGGAGCGAGGAGGGATCGCCGCTGGCCGCGATCACTGCGCGCCAGGCGAATGCGTTGCAGGCGCGGCTCGGCGACAGCGTCACGGTCACATACGCGATGCGCTACGGCAATCCGGGAATTGCGACGACGATAAAGGCGATGAAAGACGCTGGCTGCGAGCGAATCCTGCTCGCTCCGCTCTATCCTCAATATTGCGCGGCAACGACTGCCACCGCCAATGACGCCGCCTTCGCCGCATTGGCCGCGATGCGCTGGCAACCCGCGCTTCGAACGCTGCCGCCCTATTATGATGATGCGACCTACATCGGAGCGCTGAAAGCCGATCTCGAGCGGCAGGTGGCTGCGCTCGATTTCGTGCCGGACCGACTGCTGCTGAGCTTTCACGGAATGCCGCAGCGCACGCTCGAACTCGGCGATCCCTACCATTGCCATTGCCGCAAGACCGCGCGGCTGCTGGGCGAGGCGATGGGGCGCGAGGTGGATGTCGCCTTCCAGTCGCGTTTCGGCAAAGCGAAGTGGCTCGAGCCCGCGACCGATGCGAGGCTCAAAGCATATCCCGCAAATGGGGTTCGCAAATTGGCGATCGCCGCGCCTGGCTTTTCAGCCGACTGCCTCGAGACGATCGAAGAACTCGGGATCCGCGGCCGCGCCGACTTTCTTGCTGGCGGCGGCACCCATTTCGCGCGGCTCGACTGCCTCAACGACAGTGATGCGGGGATGGCGATGCTCGACGCGCTGATCCGCCGCGAACTTGCCGGATGGTGGAGCGGAGTCTAACTGCCCAAAGAAAAAGGAGAGAGAGATGGCTCGAGTGGCAGTGGTGACCGGCGGCACGCGCGGGATTGGCGAAGCGATCAGCATCGCGCTGAAGGACATGGGCATGGAGGTCGCCGCGACCTATGCCGGCAATGAGGAGCGGGCCAAGGAATTCTCCGACCGCACCGGGATCAAGGCGTACAAGTTCGACGTCGCCGATCATCAGGCATGCATCGACGGCGTGGCGGCGATCGAGGGCGATCTCGGCCCGGTCGACGTGCTGGTCAACAATGCCGGCATCACCCGCGACACGACAATGAAGCGGATGGATCATTCCAAATGGCAGGACGTGATCGACACCAACCTCGGCGGTTGCTTCAACATGGCCAAGGCGGTGTTCGAGGGCATGCAAACGCGCGGCTATGGGCGGATCGTCAACATCGGCTCGATCAACGGCCAGGCCGGGCAATATGGCCAGGTCAATTATGCCGCCGCCAAGTCAGGCATCCACGGTTTCACCAAGGCGCTGGCGCAGGAAGGCGCGCGCAATAACGTCACCGTCAACGCCATCGCGCCGGGCTATATCGATACCGATATGGTCGCCGCCGTGCCGCCCGAAGTGCTCGGCAAGATCATCGCCAAAATCCCGGTCAACCGGCTCGGCAAGGCGAGCGAAATCGCGCGCGGCGTGGCGTTCCTGGTCGGTGAGGATGCCGGGTTCGTCACCGGATCGACGCTGTCGATCAATGGCGGGCAGCATATGTATTAAGAATGGAGTTCGGCGTTCCCACCAAGAGATCGGTGACGATCGCTGGGCATGAAACGTCAATCAGCCTCGAGCCTGCTTTTTGGGCGGCGCTGGAGCTGGCGGCGGTCGGGCGGGGCTTGCCGCTCAATGCGTTGATTGCGCAAATCGATGTCGAGCGATTGGACAGCAATCCGCCGCCTAACTTGACCTCGGCGCTTCGCCAGTGGCTATTCGCGAGCGGCGATTATTCGACGTAAATCCCGACGACCCGCCAAGCGTCGCCTTCGCGCGCCAGACTGACGGTTTCGATCACGTTGGCCTTGTTCGCGAAGCTGGTGCGGAATTTGACGACCTCCACGCCTGCTGGCGGTGCGGGTACGCTTTCCTGGCTTAACGCGATCCGCGAAATGACCGCGCCCAGTGGCACGCGTACCATGCCGGCTGCTTCCGCCCAGCGCTCGGGCGTGTTCAATTGCCGGAACGACGACGCGGTCGCTGACCAGCCATCCTTCCAACGCCCCTGATCGCCAAGCACTAGCCAGTCGCGTGCCGAGCGAACGACCTCCGACTCGCTTAATGGAGCCGATGCTTCGGTCGGCGATCGCGCCGCAACGGCCGATGGCGCCACCGCGTCCGACGACAGGTTCAGGGCAAGCAAACCAAGAATGAGTGACATGATACAAACTCCTCCAAGGACCACCGCCAGTCGATTTATTCGCCGTTGGCCGGGTGCCGATGATGACGCTTGTCCCATATCGCTGGAGGGCGCGGCTTCCCCGATTTGCTTGTCCGCAACATTTTGGGGGTGCTGATCCTCGGTATCGAGCAACAATCGTGCGGCCGCTCGGCTGCTCGGGACTTCCAGTTTCCGTCGGGAATCGCGGAGGCGCTCGTTGACGGTGTGAACCGACAAGCCGAGATGCCGCGCCAGCGACTTGGCGTCATGCCCGCGAACGATCAAGCGGAGCGTTTGCTTCTCCTTTTCGGTCAGTAATTGATATCCTGCCGACATTAGCCTGCTCTCGTCCGCTCGTTGATTGTCCAAGCTAGGCAGCTATCTCAGCCCTCGCTACCCCCAAAAAATCGTCTTCGGCTTGATCTGCTAATGGCTATTTACGCGCAGCGGCGGCGGCGGTGCGAACGGCTGAGGCGAAGGCGGCGCCCTTATCGGGGGCGTGGTGGAGGAACAACGCCGGTTCGATCAACTCCAGCTCCATGATCTTCAATGCGCCATTGGCCCCCGCGATCATGTCCACCCGCGCGTACAGCGCCGGTGCTGGCGCGGCGGCGAGCGCGGCTTGAGCAAGCTCGACCGCACCGTGCGGCGGGACTCCGGCGCGGTCCGTCCCGCCAACGTTCGGCTGAACCCGGAAGTCGCCTGCCGCCGGGGTCTTGAGGACCGCATGGCTGAACTTGCCGCCGAACAGGATGATCGACCATTCGCCCGTGCTGATCGACCGCTGAAACGGCTGGACCATCATGCGAGCGCCAGCGACGTCGTCGGGGATCGGCTCACCAACCTTGATTCGGTATGTGCCATGCGCACTCGCGGAGATTGGCGGTTTGATTACCAGCTCCAGCTGGCCGAATTTGGCCGACGCCGCAGACAGTGAGGCGTCGTTGAGAAAGTCGACCTCGACTGTCGGCACGGTCGGAATGCCCTTGGCGACAAGTTCCTTGAGATATGCCTTGTCGCCGTTCCAGCGGAGCAGTGCTGGCGGATTGAGTAACGGCCATCGCCAGACTTCCGCGCGTTGCAGCAAAGCCAGCCAACGCGGATAATCGCGATCATATCCCCATGCTACCAGCGGCAGGATGAGGTCGTATTTGGACCCCGTGTCGAGGCTGGTCCATGCCACCGGCTCGACCTCCATCCCGATCTTGCGCAGGATCGCCGCCTCGACGTCATAGGTCCAGGCATAGGCTTCGGGATAAGCCGGATCGGGCACCAGCAGCGCGACCCGCATCGGCCTCATCGGGCGAGCAGGATAGTCATCGGGCGAGAAGAATTCTGGCCTGGTTGGCAATCTGGGCTAGCATCGGGCCGGTCACTGCACCCGCCGCGCGGCCCTGCGCGATCAGCTTGCGGAACTGCTCGATGCGCGGCGCATGGCGATCGATCCAGCGATCGGTGGTGGCAACCGGATCGCCGTCGCGACCGCGCGCCAGAAATTCGAGGCGGAGTTGCTCGAAGTCGCGCTCGAGCCCGGCAACGAGCAAGCGCTCCCATTGGTCGGATGGCTCGAACCGCGCGACCTGCTGCTGCGCCCAGTCGAGGCTCAATGCCTCGCCGAGACGGGTGTAAGCCCTGGTCAGCGCCGGCGCATCGAGCAATTCCGCAAGCTGATTGCCCAGGGGCGCGCGGCGGGCGCGGTGACCGGCCCGATGCTTGCCCAGATCGCCAACCAGGCG
>JBKJNP010000159.1:0-3345 GCA_046593565.1 Sphingomicrobium sp.
CCAGCATGCTGCGCTCGCCCGCCGCGACCAGCATCGCGCGCGTCCCGACACTGGCCGAGTTTCGTCCCAGCGCGTCAATCGCGCTCCGCTCGTCATCGCTTGCGGCGCGCTGGGCGCCGGTCAGCACCAGATCGCCGCCGATCATCTCCCGCCCTTGGGAAGCGATCGACGTGTCGACCGACGATGCCAGGCTGGTCACCGAAGACAGGCCGGCGATCGCCACCGCAAGGCATAGCCACAGCAGCCCAAGCCCGCCGAGTCCGCCTTTCAGGTCGCGCAACGCAAGGCGCAGCGCCAGGCTCACGCGGTCAGCACGCCGTCGGCCATATGGACCGTCCGCGCCGCGCGCGCGGCAACCACTGGATCATGGGTAATGACGAGCAGGCCCGCGCCCGCCGCGCCGGCGCGCTCGAACAGCAAATCGACGATCCCGGCACCGGTGGCGCTGTCCAGATTGCCCGTCGGCTCGTCGGCAAGCAGCAATTGCGGGCGCGACGCGGTCGCGCGGGCAATCGCCACGCGCTGCTGTTCGCCGCCCGACAATTGCGCCGGATAATGGCTCAGACGATGCCCCAGCCCGACCGCTTCCAGCTCGGCCCGGGCGCGCTGCTGGGCGTCGCGCACCCCGGCCAGCTCAAGCGGGACCGCGACATTCTCGATCGCGGTCATCGTCGGCAACAAATGGAACGCCTGCAGGATGATCCCCAGCGATCGACCGCGCAGCCGCGCCAATTGATCCTCGCTCAGGCCGCCCAGATCCTGCCCGGCGAGCAGGATTTGCCCCGCGTCGGGTTGCTCAAGTCCGGCGATCACCGCCATCAGGCTGCTCTTGCCCGACCCCGATGGCCCGAGCACAGCGACGCTCGTCCCCGGTTCAAGCCGCAGGCTGACGTTCTTCAATATATGTGTCCGCACTTCACCTTCGCCAAGCGTCAAGCTTACGTCGGTCAGGTCGATCAGCGGGGCGGGGTCGGTCGGGGGGGCTGTCATCTCGCCTACAGCTAGGAAGCTTGCAGCCCTGCTACAATGGCGCCACCCTGCGCCAATGCGACGTTACCTCGCCATTTTCGGTTTGCTCCTGCTCGGCGCTGCTTCGCCGAAGCCCCTGATCCTCGCGTTCGGCGATAGCCTGACCGCGGGCTACGGACTTGATCGCGGTCTTGGCTTCGCGCCTCAGCTTCAGGCGACGCTGCGCCGCCACGGCATTGCCGCCCGGGTCGCCGATGCCGGGGTCTCGGGCGATACCACTCAGGCGGCGCGCGCGCGGCTTGGCTGGACGCTCGATGGACTCGGCGCAAAGCCTGATCTGGTGATTGTCGAATTGGGCGGCAATGACATGCTTCGCGGGCTTGATCCGGCGCTCACTCGGGCCAATCTTGACGCTATTTTGGCTGAACTAAAACGCCGTAAAATCAAGGTGTTGCTTGCCGGAATGCGCGCTGCGCCCAATCTTGATCCGGCCTATATCGCCAAGTTCGAAGCGCTCTACCCAGACCTTGCCCGCCGCCATCGCACTGCGCTCTACCCCTTCTTCCTCGACGGCGCGGCGGGGCAGACAAACATGATCCAGCCCGATGGCCTCCACCCGACCTTTGCCGGGATCAAGCAAATCGTCCTGAACATGGTGCCTGCAGTCAAACAAGCGCTCGGTGCAGCCTAGGCCTCAAGGCCGTCGAGCGAGATTGTTTCGGCGAATTCGGCGCCCATCTTGTTGCCCGCGGTCCATTTGACGAGCGCATTGGCGCGATCACGACCCGGCAGGATCAACCACACCCGGGTGCCAACTTCGAACACGCCATCGGTTTCGGCCATGAAGCCGCTTTCGGAAATATTTATCACCCGCGCTTCGCAGCCTTCGCTGCCCAGCTCTCGCACGCGCGCCTCTATCTCGACCGCGAAGCGCGATCCGCGTCGGCGGTCCGACGGGTCGTCTGCTCCAGCAATGCGCGCTTTAATCGTCACGGATTCCATCTCCATCGCGCCGCTACTCCAACGGCGCGGCGAAGTGAATGCCGATCCGCCCATCACGAACCCAGCGAACATCGCCCGGCGCGGCGCGTCCATCGGGCAACTGCAACGCAACCCGCTCACCGATATGCGGTATTTCGTCTGAAATCACCATCGCCCCCGCCGATGAAAGGTTGGCAAGGCGCACAGGGATCGTCAGGTCGCGCCAATTGAGCTGCGCCAACACGCCATCGGCCTCGCCCCGCGCTTCGTCACGCTGATCGAATATCCGCTTCACGCGTCGTGGTATCATGTTCCCGTCCAGACCCATGCCCGATGGCATTGCCGTCCCCCTCTGCCCTCAACTTCCATCTTGATCGCAACAGCTTAAGGATTGGTTGGCGGTTCGTATACCCTCTGGCCGCTGTCATTCATCCTGTGTATGGCTGAACTGTTCCATCAAGGGTCCCAACGGTCCCCGACGTGGTGACGGGGCAAGCAAGATACGGCAGCGGAGACCAGAATGAGCGTGCGATCCTTTGTATCGGTGGGATTGATGGCGATGACGGCGGCGCTGCCGCTCAACGCTGCGACGCTTCAGAAGGTCGACCCGATCGCGCCCCTCCCGGCGCCCGGCCAACCAGTCACACCGACGGTCGCGCCGCCCTATGTCGCTCCGGTCATCGTCCCGCCATTGTGGCAAGTCGAAGATGCCGTTCAGTTGCTGGCATTCATCGCCGGCGTTGGCCGCGAAGGCTTGTCGCCTGCCGATTATGATCCCGCCGGGCTCGATCAAGCAATGCGCTCAGGCAATCCTGTGCTGATGTCGAGCGCTGCGACCGACCGCTTCTACAAGCTCGCCTCTGCCTTTGCGCTCGGTCATGTTCGCAACGATGCGCGGATCGACTGGCATGTCCCAGACAATGACCTTGATGGAAATCGCCAGCGCATCCTGCTCGATCAGGCGCTCGCTGCGCACCGCATCGGCGACGCGTTGACCGGGTTGCTTCCGACTCATCCGCAATATGGCGCGTTGCGCTATGCGCTTGAGGTCACGCCCAAGGGCGAAGCAGCGAAGATCAATCGCATTCGTCTCAACATGGATCGCTGGCGGTGGCTGCCACGCGATCTTGGACAGAAATACATCATCGTCAACGTACCCGCCTTCCATGCCACGCTGGTCGAAAACGGTGTCACCCGCTGGAAACATAAGGCGATCGCTGGAGCGATTAAGACTCCAACGCCACAACTCACCGCGATGGCTTCGGGCGTAATTCTCAACCCGTGGTGGGAAGTCCCGGCGAGCATAGCGCGCGAAGTTGCGGGGAAACCTGGCTATGTTCCGGTCAAGGGCAAGGACGGCAAGATTCAGCGCGTTCGACGGACCCGGCGGCTGAC
>JBKJNP010000288.1:0-11621 GCA_046593565.1 Sphingomicrobium sp.
GCGACCTGCATCGGCTCCGAGCCCAATGCGCGGTCGCCGACGATGTCGGTCGCGCCGGGCTGGCGGACGTCGAGCATCGGCAGGCAGTCGACATTGACCCCGACCTCGTGGAGCATCAGCCCCAACGCCCGGGCATTGACCCGCGCCGCCTCAATCGCGGAGGACGGGGCGAGCTGGTACAGCTTGTCGAACGCCTCGCCGCTCGGAAAGGCCGGCCACTCGGGCGGCCGCATCCGCGCCACCCGCCCGCCTTCCTGGTCGATCAGGATCGGCACCGCGTCATGGCCTTCGAGACTCCGCAGCGAGTCGGTCAGCCGACGAAGCTGCTCACGGTTCTCGATATTGCGCCGAAACAAAATATAACCGGCCGGCTTCGAATCTCGGAAAAAGCTTTGTTCGTCACGACTTAGCTCAAGCCCTTCGAGCCCGTAAATCGCCGCCTGCATCACCGCACCACGAAGCAATTCTCGCCCCCCGCGGTCACCGCCGCGCAGGCTGCCTTGGCCTCCGCCGCCGACCCCGCCCCGGCGCGCAGCCGGAAGCCGCCGCTGTAGGGCACGATCTGCTTGGACAAGGCCCCGACCGCAGGGAAGCGCGACGACAGCATCCGCCACGCGGTCTCGGCCTTGGCGGTCGATCCGTAGGCACCAAGCTGAACGGTCGGTCCGGGTGCACCCGGCGTGGGCGGCACTTCCAGCTTGGGTTCGGGCTTGGGTTCGGGCGGCGGTGGCGGTTTGGGTGCGTCTGCCGCGGCCGGCGGGGGCGGCGGGGGTTCGGTCATCGCGCCAACGTCGAGCTGGGCATCGCGGTCCTCGCCCGCGCCGGTGGCAAAGGCGGTACCGCTGTCGCCCGCGACGTCGAGCCCGCCGGGGTCGTCGGGGCGAACCTTGAAGGGCCCGGCCTCGGCACGGATCAGTTCGGGCGGGCCCGACCCTTTGCTCTGCCGCCCGAGAGTGAACAGGGTCCCGGCAATGATCGCCACCGCCACCCCGACCAACAGCAACGCCGCCAGCATCTTGCGCGCCGACACCCCGCGCGGCTGATCCTCGTCGTCGACCGGTTCGAGCCACGGCAGCGCTTCATTGTCGCCGCTGGCGGCCCTGTCGTTCATGCCTGACGCTCCCTCAACCGATCACGATGCAATGGTCGCCGCTGGTCCGAAGGTTGCGGCAGACGATCGCCGATTGTTGGCGCGAAGAGGTGCCGAGGCGCAAGACATAAAGCACGCGTCCGCGCGGTTTGGTGACGACCGGCACCACCACCCGAGGCATCGACCCGAGCATTGGATAGCGCGCCAGACGCGTACGGTAAGCGGCGTTGGCCCGCGCCGGATTCTTGAAGGCGCCCAACTGGATCACCTGCCCTGCCGGTCCCGGCGAGGGCATGCGCGGCCACGGGCGATAATTCGTCCGAGCCACCGGGCGCGGCGCGGCGGTGCGCTCCTGCGCGGCGCGGACTTCGCGGATGCGCGCTGATTCGATCCCGGCGTTGCGGATCTTGCGCTGGCGAACCGCGCGGCGGGCGGGTTTCTTCGCGATCTTCGCCGCGGCCTTCTTCGGCGCCGGTGCTGGTTCGGCCTTGGCCGGCGGCGTGGCTTCAGCGATCGGCGCGGGAATGACGGGGACCGGCGGCGCGGACGTCACCGGCGCCTCTGCCATCGCGACCGGCGGTGCTTGCGGGGCCTGCTCGCGCTGGCCGATGTAATAGCCGGCGGTCAGCGCCGCCGCGATTGCCGCGACGCCGCCGAGGAGGAGGCCCGCACCACGCTTCTTCGGCTTGGCCCCGGGCGGCGCCTTGCTGGCAATCGCGTCGCGATACGGCTCGAGCCAGGGCAGCCGTTCCTCGTCGACCGGCGGCGTGCCCTTGGCCATCAGCGCATCTCCTCGGCAGCCTCGACCCCCATCAGGCCGAGCCCGTTGCGAAGAACCTGCCCGATCGCCCGCGCCAGTTCCAGCCGCGCGCGGGTCAGGTCGGGCCGGTCCTCGACCAGATAGCGTTTGGCGGGATCGTCATTGCCGCGATTCCACGAGGCGTGGAACGCCGAGGCGAGATCGTTGAGGTAGAAGGCGATGCGGTGCGGCTCATGGGCCAGTGCCGCCGCCTCGATCGCGCGGGGAAACTGGCCCGCGACCTTGATCAGCCCAAGCTCCTCGGCGTCGAGCAGGGTCAGGTCGGCCGGCGCGTCGAGCGAAATGCCCGCCTCTGCCGCCTTGCGCTGCAGTGAGGCGATCCGGGCATGGGCATATTGGACGTAAAATACCGGATTGTCCTTCGACGCCTCGACCACCTTGGCAAAGTCGAATTCGAGCGGCGTGTCGGCGCGCTTGGTCAGCATGATGAAGCGGACGACATCCTTGCCGACTTCGCGCACGACATCGGCCAGCGTGACGAAATTGCCCGAGCGTTTGGACATTTTGATCGGCTCACCGGCGCGGAGCAATTTGACCATCTGGACGATCTTGACGTCGAGATCGACGCGCCCGTCGGTCAGCGCTTTCACCGCCGCCTGCACGCGCTTGACCGTCCCGGCATGGTCCGCCCCCCAGATGTTGACGAGGTGATCGGCTTTATCAGCCTTTTGCAGGTGATAGGCCGCATCGCCGCCGAAATAGGTCCAGCTGCCATCCGATTTTTGCAGCGGCCGGTCCTGGTCATCGCCGAATTGCGACGAGCGGAACAGGGTCAGCTCGACCGGCTCCCACTCGTCATCATCGGTCAGGCTCTTGGGCCGCTCGAGCTCGCCCTGATAAACCAATCCCTTGGCCTTGAGCGCCGCCATCGCCCGGTCGGGGCCGCCCGCCGCCGCAAGCTCTGCCTCCGACGCGAACAGATCATGGTGGATCCCGAGCAGCGCGAGGTCGGCCTTGATCAGTTCGATCATCGCCGCGACGGTCCTGGTCTTGAACGTCTGGAGCCATTCGCCTTCGGGCGCATCGGCATAGCGGTCGCCGAATTCCGCAGCCAGCGCTTGGCCCACCGGGACCAGATAATCGCCCGGATACAGCCCTTCGGGAATGTCGCCGATGTCGGCGCCGAGCGCCTCGCGGTAGCGAAGGTGCGCCGAGCGGGCGAGCGTATCGACCTGGCTCCCGGCATCGTTGACATAATATTCGCGCGTCACGACGAACCCCGCCGCCTCCAGCACGCTGGCCAGCGCATCGCCGACCACCGCGCCGCGGCAATGTCCCATGTGCATCGGCCCGGTTGGGTTGGCCGAGACATACTCGACATTGACCCGCTCGCTTTTGCCGACGCTCGACCGGCCATAAGCCGCGCCGTCGGACAGGATCGTCCCCAACTCGTCGCGCCACGCTGCCTCGTCGAGCCGCAAATTGATGAACCCCGGCCCGGCAATCTCGACCGCGGTCACGCCGGCAAGGGCCTCCAGCTTGGGGGCGATCAGCCCCGCGAGCGCGCGCGGATTGCTGCCCGCCGCCTTGGCCAGCACCATCGCCGCATTGGTCGCCAGATCGCCATGCGCCGGATCGCGCGGCGGCTCGACCGCGACATTCTTGCGATCGAGGTCGCCGGGCAGCGCGCCTTCGCTAACGAGCCCGTCCAGCACTCCGTCGAGGAGCGCGCCATAGTGTGCATAAAGTGACATGCCCGCGCTCTAGCGCAGGGAACCGCAGAGGTCACGCGGTCGCGTGGCATCCGTCGATGGCGGCGTGGCGTATCTCCGACAATCGGGGGATTTCATGGACGATAACGAGCATTACAGTCGCGAGCGACGGATTGCGCTCAGGCAGGCGGCAACATTGGTCGATTCTGCCGGTGTCTCTTACCCGGCATTCCTGACCGATCTGTCGAGCGGCGGCTTTCGGGTCGAGTGCGGACAATTCCTCCGCATCGGCGAATATGTCCAGATCAGCAGTGGCCGAAACCCCGCGTTGCGCGGCCAGATCCGCTGGGCCGACGGCAATAAGGCCGGTGGCGTCTTCCTTGACGGGATCGACCATCAGCTCGGCTAGTGCCGTTGGCTCGTCACCTGACCATCGAACAACGCCCGAATGACCAGCGCCGCCAGCGCCGCGCCGACCAGTTGCGCGATGATGAACCCCGGCGCGTCGCCCGGCGCGATGCCGGAGAAGCTGTCGGTCAGGCTGCGCGCGACGGTGATCGCGGGGTTGGCGAAGCTGGTCGAAGCGGTGAACCAGTAAGCGGCAGTGATGTACAGCGCGACGCTCGCCGGGATCGCGGTCGGCCGATATTTCGTCGTCCCCCATATGGTCAGCGCCAGCCCGAAGGTCGCGATCCCCTCGCTCAACCACTGCCCGCTGCCGGTGCGCGCCTTGTCGGAGATTTGCAGCAGCGGCAGGTCGAACATCGCATGGGCGGCGAGCATCCCGAGTATCCCGCCGGCCAATTGCGCGACGATATAGGCTCCCGCGTCGCCCCAGCCGATCTCGCCCCGCGACGCCGCAACAAGGCTCACCGCGGGGTTCATCTGCGCGCCCGAGATCGGCCCAAGCATGGTAATCAGCACGAACAATATCGCCCCGGTGGCGGCGGTATTGCCGATCAGCGCGACTGCATCATTTCCTTGGGCAAGCGCCTCCGCCATGATCCCCGAACCGATGACGGTCGCGAACAGGAAGAAGCTGCCGAGTGCTTCCGCAATCAACCGGCGGTCGAGCGGCGGCTTGTCAGTCAACGGATGCAGACTCGTCGGCCGTCTGGCCGATATGCCTGATCTTCCGTTGCAGGCTCATCTCGTCGATGCTGTCGAGCGGCAGCGCGAGGAACAGGCGGATCCGTCGTTGCATCGACAGATAGGCGATTCGAAACGCCTGGGCCTGGCCGTCGCCCCCTTCTTGGTCCGAAGCAACAACCGCCGCCGGATCCTCGATCCCCCAATGCGCGGTCATCGGCTGGCCCGGCCAGATCGGGCAGGTCTCGCCGCCGCATTGTCGCAGACGGTGAACACGAAATCGAGTGTTGGCGCGCCTTCGACAGCGAATTCGTCCCAGCTCTTGGAGCGATAGCCCTCGGTCGGGATGCCAAGTTCGCCAAGCTGCGCCAGTGCTGCGGGATGCACCTCTCCCTTTGGATAACTACCCGCAGAAAACGCCCGGAACTGCCCCTTTCCCTCGAGGCCCAGGATCGCCTCGGCCAGGATCGACCGCGCTGAATTGCCGGTGCACAGGAACAGAACGTTGTAAATTCGGTCGGTCATGGCGCTCACCCGCAGCTGTTGATTGATGACATCGCCGGGGCACAGCAAGCCGAGGCCGCGGCATTGACCGACACGGCGTCGATCGGCGCGTTGTCGCCATAGACAGTCGCCTCGCCATTGGTGTGAAACGCCTCCCACACCACGCCGTCGGGATCGCTGATCCAGGATTTTTCGCTTTTCGCGTAACAACAGGTGGTGGCCCCTTCCTCCAGCACCGGGCGACCGGCAGCCTGCAAGCGGCCATAAACGTCGGCCAGCTCGCCCTCATCCTCCGCCTGGATGCCGAGATGCTCGATGCCTTTGGCGGCATGATGCTCCGCCGAAATGGCGAAATTGACGCGGGGGTCGTCGAGCATCCACTTGGCATAATCGGCCTTCGTCACGCTCGGCTCGGCTCCGAACAGCGACGAATAGAAAGCGATCGACTGATCGAGGTTGCTCACCCCGACATGGACGTGGAAGCGTTTCATGCGATTTCCTTTTCTTGAGTGACGGACACAGGCGCGCACCCCGCCCCGCCGCAGCAATTTTCCATGAGGTAGGCGACCAGCCGGTCCATCGCGCGATAGTCGGCCGAGTAAATCAACGACCGCCCCGCGCGGCGCTGCTCGATCAGCCCGGCGCGGGTGAGATGGCCGAGGTGGAACGAGAGCGAGGAATTGGGGATGGCGATGGCGCGAGCAAGCTCGCCTGCGGCCATGCCCTCGGCCCCGGCCTGGACCAGCAGGCGAAACAATATCAGCCGGTGCTCCTGCGCCAGTGCACCCAATGCGTCGACGGCTTGCTCGGCTTTCATCATCCCAACCTTTCGATAATCATCGAAATGTCAGGCGAACCGGCGAATGTCAAATTTTATTTCGACTATAGTCGAAGCGTCAGCGCGCCACTCGCTGCCGCGCTGTTCGCAATTCCTGCCAGTTGGGCGACAGCTTCAGCGCCGCCTCATATTTGGCCAGCGCTTGCCCGCGCTTGCCTTGCGCGGCCAGCGAGTCGCCCTGATATTTCAGCGGATCGGCCCAGTTGGGCGCCAGCCGCACCGCTTCGGCCAGCTTCACAGCAGCCGACTGATGACGTCCGGCCTTCGCCAGCAGCCGTCCCCAATCGGCGAAGGCGGCGGGCAGTCGCGGACCGAGCATGGCGGCGTCGCGATAGTATAATTGCGCCCGCCGCCGATCGCCCCGCGCCTCGGCCACGATCCCACGGGTGCGGACGCAATCATAACAATCAAGCGGGGTCCGCCCGATCAGCGCCGCCGCCTCGTCGGTGCGGCCGAGCTTCGCCAGCACGCGGGCCTCGCGCGGCCAGCCCGTGGTCGGCAGCGTCGCGGCGTAAAAACGGCCGATGGTGGGTTCGGCATCGCGCTTGTTACGAGCGGCGTGATATTGATCGAGTAGCTTGACTAGCGCTAGGCTTCTCCCGCGCAATATTTCGCCATCAATTCGGGCCACCAGCGTGGCAAACGCCGCCTCGTCGGGCGTCAAGCCACCTTCCGGCTTCTGGACGAATGCAAGCGCTGGGCGCGGATCGTTGCGCATCAGCGCCTCATAAATCCGTACCGACGGCGCTAGCGCACTCATCGAAGATCTGGTCGCCTCGAGGCAATCGGCGCTTTGGGCCAACTGCGCCGGATCACGCATCGTGTCGCCAAGACTCGCCTGCTGCCGGCAGCGATTCGCGAGAATGATCTGCAGATCATATTCCTCGCCGGCCTTGATCTCGATGGCGCGGGCGTAAAGGTCGACCAGCTGCTGATCGTGGCCAAGCAATTGATGGGCTTGGGCGAGATTGCTGATCGCCGGGATCATTGCGGGATCGATCGCCAGCGCCTTTCGCGCCGTCCGAATTCCACCACGGAAATCGCCGTCTGCGCGGAGGCTGACCGACAGACCGTTATAGGCCCATTTACGTTCCGTCGCCGATTCGTGCGCGGCCAGTTGCTGCAACGCGGCGATGCGGCGCAAGCGTCCCTCGGGCTGATCCATCAAATATATCGCGTGCCGATACGGCTGGGTTCGTTCGTAAATCAGGTCGGCGCCTTGGGCGATCAGCGCGTCGAGGTCGCCGTCCTTGTTGACGAAGCGCCGCCCCGGCTGACTCCCGACCCGCGCTGTGAGCGCCAGCCCGTTCCTGGTCTCGATAACCTCACCCGAAATACGGGTCTCCTTGCCCAGCCAGCCGCGCAGCAATTTCCATACCTGCTCGGCGGTCGCGCCGGTGTTGGGGATGTCGATCTTGAGGTCATTCTCCCAATTATTGGCATAGCTGGACGCGGCGCGGGTCGATTCCGACTGCTCCTGCATCTCCGCCAATTTATCGAGCAATTGGGTTGCCACGACTTCGCCGGTCAGGCCCTTGGCCTGCATCGCGGGGGTGACTCGAAAGCTCTGCACGACCAGCGCATCGGTCCGCGACGCACGTAACAACATCGCGCCGATCAAAATCAGGATTGCCGCCGCTGCCAGCGCTAACACCGCCCACAAAGCAGCGCGGACCCGCTCGCCGACTTGGCGCGTGCGGATTTCGGAGGTTTGCGCCCGAACCAACCGCGACTGTTCTTCCAGTAAGCGGCGTGCCACGTCAGGCAGCGGCTTGCCCGAGGCGACCGCGTGCATCGCGATATCCACCCCGTCGGCGGTTTCGGGGAGCCGCTCGCCGCGCGGCTTGCGACGCGCCTTCACGCCCGGTTCGACATCCGCCATACGCACCCCCCACCGCAGCGTCCCCTGACGCGCCCGGAACGTCTAGCCTAGCAGAACAACCTGCGTTGCCAAGCGGCAGGCCAAGCGCGGCGCGGCGCGGCGCTAGAACATGGCCGGCAACGTCACCGGCCCGCACATCGCCTCGTGCCGGGCGATGGCGAAGCGGTCGGTCATGCCGGCGATGAAGTCGGCGATTCCGCGCAGGCGCCCGGTTTCGCCTTCCCCCGCCCAGCCGTCGGGGAGCAATGCGGGATCGGCGCGATAGGCGGCGGCAAGGTTGGTGATGACGCGCTGTGCCTCCTGTCGCACCGGGGTCAGCGCCGCGCTATTGTACAGCCGCGCGTAGAGGAGGCGCTTGAGGGCGCGCTCCTCGGCCTCAAGTTCGGGCGAGAAGCCAGCCAGTTGCTGCCCGCAGCCGCGCACCTCGTCGATGGTCGTCACCCCCGCCCCGGCCACCCGCCGCCGGGTTTCATCGAGCACATCGCCGACCATCGTCCCAATCCCGTCGCGGACCAACGCCTTGACCTTGAGCACCTGGTCCAGCCCCGGATGCCGCGCCTCGATTGCCGCCCATAGCCGCGCGACCAGCGGCAGTTCCAGCAATTCACCGAGATCGAGGATTCCCGCACGCAAGCCGTCGTCGATGTCGTGATTGTCATAAGCGATGTCGTCGGCGACCGCCGCGATCTGCGCTTCCAGCCCCGGCCAGGTGCCAAGCGCCAGCGGAAAGCTCGCATCCGCCTCGGCCAATGCCCAGCCCGGTGCCGCCGCCGGCCCATTATGCTTGGCCAGCCCCTCGAGCGTCTCCCAGCTCAAATTGAGTCCGGCGAAATCGGGATAAGGCGCCTCGATCCGCGTCACCAGCCGCAGCGTATGGCCATTGTGGTCGAACCCCCCGGCATCGGCCAGCGCCGCCGACAGCGCATCCTCTCCGGCATGGCCGAACGGCGGATGGCCAAGATCGTGGGCCAGGCACAACGCCTCGGTCAGATCCTCGTTGAGCCCCAGCGCGCGGGCCATCGAGCGGCCGATCTGCGCCACCTCGATGCTGTGCGTGAGGCGAACCCGGAAATGGTCGCCGTCGGGGGCGACGAACACCTGCGTCTTGTGGCGCAGTCGGCGGAACGCGACCGAATGGACGATCCGGTCGCGATCGCGCTGGAAGGCGTCACGCGGCCCGCGCGGACCGTCGGCGCGCTCGGGATGAGCCCGGCCGCGCGATCGTTCAGGCTGCGCGGCGAGCCCCCCGATTGTCGTCATTTCGTCGCGATTTTCTCGAACGTCATGCCGTCGGGCGCGGTATAGGTGAAGCCGTCGATCCCCGCCTTGGACAGCTGGTTGACGAAATCGCCGCTGTCGTCGCGATTTTTGAACGGCCCGATCACCAGCCGGAACAGATCCTTGCCCCTGGTCACTTGCGCGCTCTTCCCCGAAAACAGCGTCGGCTTCTTCGCCTTGATCTTCTTGAACTCGCCCGCCATCCGGTCGGCGTGCGCCCCGCTGGCCAGCTGGACGAAATAGGGACTGGCGGGGGCTTTCTTCTTCGCCGCCTCCTTGGACTTTTGCGCCTCGGCCTTGGACGTTTGCGCCTCGGCCTTAACCTTTGCCGCCTTGGAAAGGTCTAGCCTGGCCAGCTCAACCTTCGGCTTTGGTGCCGGCGGACGCTTGATTTCCAGCTTGGGGGTAGGGCGCGGCGGCGGTGGGGGATCGGCTTGGGCGAACAGGATCGGATCGGGTCGCGGCTGGGATGCGGGCAATGCCTCGACGGTACGGATCGGTTCTCCGTCTTCGTTTAGCACTGCCCCGACGTTGACCGGCACCAATGGCTCGGGCGCGTCGGCTACCGGCATCAACTTATCGGTGGCAAAGCCCGGTCGGGGTTCCGGATCGGCCGGAGCCGCTTTCTTGGGGGTGCCCACCGCCGCCGCCTCGGGCTTGCGCCGCTTGGAGGCATAGCGCGACGGGTCGAGCGTGGGGCGTGACATCGCCATCCAGGTCGACGGTACCGCTGCTTCTCGAACCGCGCGGCGCGGCGCTTCGACCTGGGTCAGCGTTGGTTTGGGCGGCTTGACCTTCGAGACCTTGACGTTCTTGGGCGGGGTAAACTGGACCTGCACAGTCCGCCGCGGCTGCTCGACCATGATCTCGGACGTGTTACCAATCGACAGTACCGGCGACGTAGAGATGCGCTCGGCCGAGGCGTAACGCTGCGCCGCATCCTTGGGGAATTCGCCGAGGTGGACCGCCATCGCTTTCTCATCGGGGCGGAGCACGGGAAGCAAGCGGAAAAAGGGTTCAAACCGCGCGCCCGCACCAGGTAACGCTGCATCTATCGTCCGTCGCGCGCCCTCCCGGTCGCCGGCCAGCGCCAGCACGAAGGCGTTGGTCCTGACCGCGCCCGGATCGCGCCGCCGGAGCAACGGCTCAAGCATCGCCGCCGCGCCCTTGATATCCCTTGAAATCGCCAGACTCAGCGCCAGCCGCCGCCGCGCTTCATCGGCCTGCGCGCCGAACATCGCCGCGCGATAGTCCGACTGCGCCTTCGACTGCTGGCCGAGCAGGTCGAACGCCAGCCCGCGGTCAAGCGCCAACAACGACTGCGGCGCGCCGAGCGCCGAGGCGCGCTCGAAATAGGTCATGCCGCCGCGCGCGTCACCCATTGCGGTCATCGCCGCGCCCATCCCGATCTTTGGCACCGGGCTTTGCGGGCTCGCTTCCTCGGCCCGGCCGTAGAACCCCGCCGCGGCTTGCGTATCGCCCATGTCGAGCGAGGCGCGGCCAGCGGCGACCAGTGCCTGGAAGTTGCGCGGTTCGCTCGACAAGGTGCGCAGTGCACCGGCGAGCGATGTGCCGGGGTCGGCGGGGGAAGTGACGGCATATTGTGCGGCAGCCGGCATGGCGGGCAGTCCGAGCGCCGCGATCAGAAGCAGGGCGCGGGCCGCGCCTCGGGTCGGAATCATGTGCATGATCCAACCCATCGCCCAAACCAGCTTGCTCCAACATTGCTGGAGATCAAGACGCGCCGAATCGTGGCGGGGCGGCGATGAGTGGATCATCGCCGCCCCGCCGGTCGCCAAGTGGGCCAGGCCCATGTCTACTGGTTGTTTTGCCGGTTCAAAAAGCGCGGGATGTCGAGCGGCTCACGGCGGAAGCTCGGCACCGCATCGCCGTCATTGCCTTCGGCCTGCGCCGCGCCGCGCGCGATGTTGCTCATCCGCTCGAACAGGGTTCCTCCGCCGGGCGCCAGTTTGGGCTTGTCCTCGGTCGTCGGCGTGACCGTTTCCTCGGGCATCACCAGCTCGTCATCGATCGGCGGACCGACCGGGACAGAGCCGACCGGCGTGGTCAGCACGTCGTCGCCGTCGAGCACCAGCTCGCCTGCTTCATCGTCCTGGGTAAGTTCGAGCATATCGTCGTCGGCCGGGCCGTCGCTCGTGTCCGTCGCGATAGAGTCGGTCGGCGTTTGCGTCGCGACCGGGGTCGGCGCGACGTTCAGCGTCGCCGGCGCGGTGCGGCCGGGGAAGCTGAACACCTTGGCCGGCTGGGCCATCGTACCCGCTTCGGATTCGATTCCGGTGGCGACTACCGACACGCGGATCTTGCCTTCCAGGCCATTGTTGAACGCCGAGCCCCAGATGATGTTGGCGTCGGGGTCGACCAATTCCTTGATGTGGCTGGCGGCCTCGTCGACCTCCATCAGCTTCATGTCCTCGCCGCCGGTGATCGAGATGATCACGCCCTTGGCG
>JBKJNP010000067.1:0-2747 GCA_046593565.1 Sphingomicrobium sp.
GCCGCGTGCGGAGCAATTTGCCGAGCCCCTCGCCGTCGATCCCGGCATTGTTGCTGGCGATGGTGAGGTCCTTGACTCCCGAGGCGACAATCGCGTCGATCAGCCGCTCGGGAATACCGCACAGGCCGAAGCCCCCCGCAGCGATGGTCATGCCGTCGAACAGCAACCCGTCGAGGGCGGCGGCGGCGTCGGGGTAGATTTTCTGGGCCATGGCGCCGCCCTAGTGCGCGGCGGCGCAAGCGGTCAACTGGCGTTCGCGGCGATCACCGGCGTCCCAAACGCCCATTGCCACATCGTACGCCCCGGCGCGAAGGCGGTCAGTCCGGCGATCACCAGCGCGCCGATGAAGAAGTTGCGGAGATGGTTCTTGTGCGCCTCGATCCGTCCTTGCCGGGCGGAGATGATCGCCTGCGGCACCGCGATGAAGGTCAGCAAGGTGAACAGGTGAATCCAGCTGAACTGGCCATCATTGACGTTGCGAATGAACACCGTCGCGATGGCGGTGATGAGCATCAGCGTGAGCCAGATCTTGCCGAGCAATTTGTGCCGCGCCCCGCCTTTACGCGACAGGATGACATAGGTGCCGAGCGGGATTGCCGGTATGACGGTGATCAAATGGGTGGCAAGCGCGACATCGCGCACCCATGGGGTCGCCGGGGCTAAGCCGAGCAACCAGCGCAGAAAGCCATACGTGCACAAAGCGAGCAGCACTGTCGCGGCGGACGCGGCAGCGATGCGCAGCCATTTCGGCAGGTCGAAATCCTGCGCTGGCAGACGCGGTGAAAGTGTCGTTGCGGTCATGATAGCCCCTGAATGTTGAACTCGTTGCCGCCTCATGACGCATGCCGCTTTGCCGCCAAGCCGCCTTACGTTAGACGGTCATCTGCTTCGTGGGCGGTGACGAATTGCCGCTTCACGACGCGCGAAATGGCAGGGGGAAACGCGTGCCGACACTCCGCGAATGGGTGATCGAACTGGTGGTGATGGTCGCGGTCGGAGTGGCGTTGGCGGCGCTCGGCCCGTTCGGCAGCTTCGCGATCGGCTCGTTCGGCGCGCGACTGGCTTACTGGATTCCCGCCGCGCTGATCGGCTACGCGATCTTCCGCCCGACGACACTGGCGGCGATCCTGATCGCGCGGCGCCTTGAGCTTCCCGAGCTTGCCGCTGCGGTGGCCGGGGTGCTGGTCGCGGCGATCCCGGGCACCTTCGCGATCGCTTATCTCGGCGGGTATCGACTCGGCAACGAACCGCGCTTCGACGATCTGTTCCAACTATACGTGCAAGTAAGCGTGATCGGCGTGCTGGTGATGGTGGTGTTTGTGCTGATGGGCCAAGGTTCGACGAGGCCTGTCGCGGGATCGGCGCCGGGTGCAGCAGCTGCGATCGACTCGCCAACCATGCCAGCGCCAACCGCCCCGTTCCTCGACCGCCTGCCCGACGCATGGGGCCACCGCCTGGTCGCGCTCGAGATGGAGGATCATTACGTCCGCGCCCACGGCCCCGACGCAAGCGCGCTGATCCTGCTCAGGATGCGCGATGCCGAGGCCGAACTCGCCGGGATCGACGGCCTGCGCATCCACCGCAGCTGGTGGGTCGCCCGAGGCGCGGTTGAGAAAGTGCTGCGCGACGGGCGCGGCTATAAACTCCGCCTGACCAACGGCCTCGAACCCCCAGTCGCCCGCGACCGGGTGGGGGCGCTCAAGGCCGCAGGGTGGCTCGGTTAGCCCTTCAGCTTGGACAACACGCCCTGCAATTGCATCGCGTTGGACATGTCGCCCTCGACCTTCAATTTGCCCGTCATGAAGGCGGTCATTCCGTCGAGCTGGCCGTCGGCCATCGCCTGCCAGTCGTCCCACGCAATCTTGATCGTGGTGTCGGCCGCGCCATCATCCTCGGTGACCTTGTTGCCCACGCCGTCGAGCATGATCGTGCCCTGGTCGCCAAAGTCGAGCTTGACCGTCTTGCCGGGAAGCACCGCTCCGACGTCGTTCATTTTGGCGGCGAGTTCGGTCTTGGTCATGGGACATGGCTCCTGTTGCGATTGAAAACTTATCTAACCTCGTGACGGGTTGGCGACAAGCGCCCCAACGCCTATCTGGGCGGGCATGACCTATGACGCAGACCTCAAGCTTTTCATCGACGGCAACTGGAAGAGCGGCGAAGGCCGCGACGCTTTCACCGTCATCAATCCCGTCAGCGGCAGCGGCATCGCCGAGGTCCCGCTCGCCACCAAAGCCGATCTCGACGAAGCGCTCGCCGCCGCCGACCGCGCCTGGCCGATCTGGCGGGCGACCGACGTCGAGAAGCGCGCATCGATCCTCCATAAGGCCGCCGGACTGCTGGTCGAACGCGCCGATCATATCGCCGCGATCATGACGCAGGAGCAGGGCAAGCCGCTCGCCGAGTCCAAATCCGAAGTGATCGGGTCGGCGTCGATGTTCACCTGGTACGCCGACGAGATCAAGCGCGACTATGGCCGCACGTTGGTCCGCCCGACTGGCCAGCGCTCGATCGTCATCCGCCAGCCGGTCGGCCCGACCGCGACCTTCTCTCCGTGGAATTTCCCGCTCTATCTGCTGGCCAAGAAGGTCGCGGCGGCATTGGCCGCGGGCTGCCCGGTGATCAGCCGCCCGCCGCAGGAAACCCCTGGCTGCACGAGCGAATTGTTCCGCGCCTTGGACGATGCCGGCATCCCCAAGGGCGTCGCGCAACTGGTCCACGGCAAGGCGCAACTGGTCAGCGATACG
>JBKJNP010000224.1:0-5510 GCA_046593565.1 Sphingomicrobium sp.
CTGGCCGCGCAAGGCGCCGTCAGTTGCCGGCAAGCCGGTCACTCGGCAGGCCATGGCCAATGCTCCGCGGATCGAGCGACTGTCGCTCGGCGAAGTGGCGCTGATCACCGGCTCGGGGCCGCAATGGCGGGTCCAGCAGGCCGAACCGATCGTCCGCAAGCCGCTGACCGGTGCCGCCGCCATCCGCCAAGCCGCCGCCACACCCAAGGGAATCCGCCTGTTCAACGCCGCGCGGGTCGACAGATTGGCGTCACGCGCGCGATCCTATCTGGCGGGCCGCGGCTGGACCGTCGCCAGCGTTGGCGACGTTGTCCTGCCCCGCTCGCGCAGCCTGATCCTCTATCCGTCGGACAAGCGCGCCACGGCGGTGCGACTGTCGGCGCAATTCGGCTTCGCGATGGAGCAGCGCTCCAACGTGCGGCAGGTGACAGTCCTGCTCGGCAGCGACGCAGCGGGCCTGCCCATGCTCCAGCCGAACAGCGTATGAGCATCCTGCTGATCGCCGCGGCGATTGCTGCGGCGCCGCCGGCCCAGGCGACGGCGTTGAGCGAAGCCGCCCACGCCTTGTTAAACGGGCGGATCGAACAGGCGCGGATCATGATCGGCAACGCGGTCCAGGCCGGCGCGCAAGGAGCCCAGCTTGATCGCCTGCTCGCCGATTTGGCGTTCGAATCCGGCGACTATCGCCTCGCCCTGGTCCGTTATGACGCGCTGCTGGTCGCCGCTCCGGGCGACGCCCTGCTCGCCGAGCGCATCGGAATTTGCGCGATCCATCTTGGCGATTCGGCGCGCGCCACGCGCATGATCGCTTTGGCGACCGGAGCCCCGACCGCGTCATGGCGGGCGTGGAATGCGCGCGGCGTGCTGGCCGACCAGAGCGGCGACTGGGACAGTGCCGATGCGGCGTACGGTAAAGCGGCCTCGATGGCTGACGATCGTCCCGAAATCCTCAACAATCACGGCTGGTCGCTGCTCGCCCGAGGGCGATGGAGCGAGGCGCTCGCCTTGCTCGGCCAAGCCGCGATGCTCAATCCAAAATCCGTCCGAATTGCCAATAATCTCGAGCTGGCCAAGGCGGCGCTAAGCGAGGATCTGCCGCGGCGATTCCACGGGGAAAGCGACGCCAGTTGGGCCGCGCGGCTCAACGACGCCGGGGTGGTCGCCGGCATCCGGGGCGACCGGAAACGCGCCATCGCCGCCTTCGCCCAGGCGATTTCGGCGCGCCATCGCTGGTTCGAGCGCGCGGCCAACAATCTGGCAGTGGCCGAGCGCCCCCGGTGAACCTCGCCGCGACCGCCCCGACCTGGCTTTCCCTGCTGCTCGTGGCGTTCCTCATCCTTGCCGCAGCCGAAGATGCGTGGCGGATGCGCATTTCGAACCTGACGGTGGCCTTAATCCTGGTTGGCGCGGTGACCGCCGCGATCGTTGCCGGTCCGACCTTCGCCTTGTGGCAGAATCTGGCCTTGTTCGCCGGCTTGCTCGCGGCGGGCGTGCCAATGTTCGCCGCCCGGAAACTGGGCGGCGGCGACGTCAAGCTGCTTGCGGCGAGCGGTCTGTGGTTCAATCTCCACGGCGGGTTGCTGATGATTCTGTGGACCGTGCTGGCCGGCGGCGTGCTGGCCCTGCTCATCCTGTTCATGCGACTGTTCAACTGGCCCGAACGGATCCGCGCCCGCGTTGCCGTGCTTCGGCCCGGATCGGGCATTCCCTACGGCGTGGCAATCGCCGTCGGCGCCCTGATCGCGGCCAACCTCAACTAGCGTCGTCCTGTCACGAGTGAAGCTGTCCCCAAGGCGGCTATCCAAAGTAATGCATTGCCTCCATTGCAGTCGGTTGGTGCTTGTGTGACGCATCGGACGGACATCTGCGTAAGGTGAATCGTTAGGGTTGCGGTTCGGACGACGATGAGGAGGCTTTGTGGTTGGCCTAACGATCGATCAGGCATTCAAGTCGTTTGGCGACACGCCCGTCCTGAAGGGCGTCGACCTGACCGTTGCCGAAGGCGAATTTTGCGTCATCGTCGGCGCCTCGGGGTGCGGCAAGTCGACCTTGCTCCGCGCCATTGCCGGACTTGAGCAGCTCGACGCAGGCAGCATCTCAATCGGCGGCCGCCGGGTTGATACCCTCCCGCCCGCCGAGCGCGGCATCGCCATGGTGTTCCAGTCCTACGCGCTCTACCCGCACCTGACCGTCTATGAAAATATGGCGTTCGCGCTGCGCCTCGCCAAGCGCCCCCAGGCCGAGGTCGACGAAGCGGTGCAGCGCGCCGCCGCGATCCTCGGGCTTGGCGATTATCTCGCCCGAAAGCCCGCCGCTCTGTCGGGCGGGCAGCGGCAACGGGTCGCGATCGGCCGCGCCATCGTCCGCCAGCCGCAGGTGTTCCTGTTCGACGAGCCATTGTCGAACCTAGACGCCAGCTTGCGCAACCGCATGCGCTTCGAATTCGCCGCCCTTCACCGTCAGCTCGGCACGACCACCGTTTACGTCACCCACGATCAAGTCGAGGCGATGACGCTGGCCGATCGCATCGTCGTCATGCGCGAGGGTGTGGTCGAGCAGGTCGGGTCCCCATCCGATCTTTACGAGCATCCCGCCAACCGCTTCGTGGCGGGCTTCATCGGGTCGCCGCAAATGAACTTCCTCGACGGCCGGGTGGTCGATGATGGCGCCTCCGGTCAGGCGCTTGAGCTGGCCAGCGGAGAGCGTGTTGCGCTTCCGGTTGGGGGCACAACGCCGATCGGCATGGCGTTGACACTTGGAGTTCGCCCCGAACATTGGCGCCCCGGTGGCGATCACGGCGGCCTCAATCTGCGCGCCGATTTCATCGAGCGGCTCGGCAGCAGCGTCAACATCCATCTCCACCAGTCCGCACCCGACTCACCCGCGCTGGTGTGGCACCACGTCGAACCGGCCCGGGTGCGGGAGGGTGAATCGGTGCGGCTGACACCGGATCCAGCGCACCTCCACCTGTTTTCTTCCGACGGCGAGTCGATCGCCCGACCCTGACGCAGTTCGAACCGGGCGACTGTGACTAATTAGTGACTTGCAGTTCGACAATGTAACCGGTTACATCGACTCAGCTCGGCAACCGTTGCCGCGCGGCATTGGCCCACCGACGACGACAGATCGCGGGGGCTGGAGGGAAGCGCGATGGTCACCATTCGCGATGTGGCGCGTGAAGCGGGTGTGTCGGTCGCGTCGGCATCGCGCGCGCTCAACGGCCATGACAATGTCACGAGCGAAACCCGCGCCAGGATTCAGGCCGCCGCGAGCAAACTTCGCTACATCCCGCACTCGGGCGCGCGCAGCCTGACCCGGCGCAAGTCCGACGCGATCGGGGTCGTCCTGCCCGATTTGTTCGGCGAATATTTCAGCGAGCTGATCCGCGGCATCGACCGCGTCGCCCATGCCCACGGGCTGCAACTGTTGCTGAGCAACATGCACGGCAACCCGCACGAAGCCACCAACGCGGCGCGCGCCATGCGTGGTCAGGTCGACGGCTTGCTCGTCATGAGCCCCGACATGCGCCGCGAACGATTGCTCGACGCGCTTTCACCCGGCCTGCCCGCGGTCCTGCTCAACTGCCACGCGCCGACTCCCGATATCGCGTCGGTTGGGATCGACAATGACGGCGCCGCGCGGATCATGACGCGGCATCTCGTGGACAGCGGCTATCGGCGCATCGCCTTCGTTTCCGGCCCTCGTCATAATCGCGATTCGCAGGAACGGCTGGCCGGTTTTCGCGCCGCCATCGCCGAAGCGACCGGCGAACGCGAACCAATCATCATTCCTGGCGATTATAGCGAGACCAGCGGAGCCGAGGCGGCGCATCTTCTGATCGCCGGGCGGCTCCCGGTCGACGCGATTTTCTGCGCCAACGACATGATGGCGATCGGCTGCTGCAGCGTGCTGGCCGACGCCGGGATCGCGATCGGCGAGCAGATCGGCGTAGCCGGTTTCGACGATATTCCGATCGCGCATTACGTCGCGCCGTCGTTGACCACCATGAACGCCCGCACTGCCGAGCTAGGCGCAACCGCTGCGCAGAAGCTCATCGAAATCCTTGGCGGCGGCGTCGAAGACGCCGGCCCGACGATATTGTCGCCACAGCTGGTCCAACGCGACTCGACCCGGCGAAGCGCCGTCAGGGCGCCCAAATCCGAACAATTTATCCGTGAGTTTCAACAGGAGAGTCCGTCATGACCTTTACCGCCCGTACCGCGCTGCTCCGCGCCGTGATGCTTGGCGCGTCCGCGCTCACCATGACCGCTGTTACCGCCATGCCAGCGGCGGCGCAGACGATCACCGCTTCGATCAGTGGCGAGGTCCGCGACGCATCGGGCGCGGCGGTCGCGGGCGCTGTGGTCAAGGCGCGTAACGAAGGCACCAACCAGGTCGTAACCGCGACCTCCGCCGCCGACGGCCGCTATACGTTGTCCGGACTGCGCCCGGCTCCTTACACCATCACCACTGACATTGGCGGCACTGCGGTCAGCGAGCGGGTTACGGTCGAAATTGGCCAGAGCGCAACGCTCGACCTGGCCCCGCCGGCCGCTGCTCCGGCCGGGGAAACTGCAACCACTAATGATGACGCCATCGTCATTATCGGTCAGCGTCTCGTTGAAACCCGCACCAGCGAAGTTGCGACCAATGTCAGCCAGCAGCAGATTCGCCGACTGCCGCAAACCGACCGCAACTTCCTCTCCCTTACCCAGCTCGCGCCCGGCGTGAAATATAACGACAGTGAAACCAACCGCGGCTTCCAGAGCGGCGCCTCGACGAGCGCCGGCGTCAATGTCTTCATCGACGGCGTCAACCTGAAGAACAATGTCCTCGACCAGGGCGTCGCTGGCCAGCAGGACAGCCGCGGCAACCCATTCGCCCAGCTCGCGGTCCAGGAATTCCGCGTCCTCACCCAGAATTTCAAGGCTGAGTATGAGCAGGCGTCAGCAGCGATCGTGACCTCGGTCACCAAGTCAGGCACCAATGAATTCCATGGCGACCTGTTCGTTTCCTACACCGACAAGAAACTGATGGAGGCAAGTGTCTTCGACAAACGGGCGGGGCGACCGAAGCCCGACTTTAAGCGCATTCAGTATGGAGCGGCGCTCGGAGGTCCGATCATCAAGGATAAATTATTCTTCTTCGCCGCCTATGAAGCCAATGATCAGGACCGTTCGAACACGGTGACACTGGGCAATCGCACAGAACCGTTTCTGACCCAGTTTGGTGATCTCGAAGGCAATTTCAACAGCCCGTTTCGCGGCGATCTCTATTTCGGTAAGCTGACTTTCGTCCCTGACGACAAGAGCACGTTTGACGTGTCGTACAGCCGTCGCACAGAGACCGATATCCAGGGCTTCGGCGGAACCAATAGTTTCGAAGTTGCCGAGAACAAGGTCAACAAGATCGAAACGGTCCTGGGTAAGTGGACCTATCGCGACGACCGGTTTCTCAACGAGGCCTCGATCGACTTTCTCAATTATAATTATAATCCGACATCGCTGGAT
>JBKJNP010000009.1:0-7028 GCA_046593565.1 Sphingomicrobium sp.
CCACTACCGGGCGCCAGTCGGGTACCGGCCGCGTATCGATGACCGATGGTCGCCACTTCGAATTCGCCGCTGTTCCGCTGCCCGACGGCAATGCGCTTTTCACCATGGTCGACGTGACCGATTCAACCCGCATCGAGGCGGCGCTGCGGGAACGTGCGACCGGGCTGGAGGAGGCCGACAAGGTCAAGACCGATTTCGTCGCCGGGATGAGCTATGAGTTGCGCACCCCGCTGACCTCGATCGGCGGGTTCGCCGAGATGCTGAGCCAGGGATATGCCGGCAAATTGCCCGCCGCCGCGTCCGACTATGTCGATGCGATCCTCGAATCGGTCGAGCGGCTGGCCAAGCTGATCGACGACGTGCTCGACCTGACCCAAGGCGATCGCAAGGGCATAGTGCTCGATCGTGAGCGGATCGACATGGCGGGGCTGTGCCGCACCGTTGCCGAATCGATCGAGCCGCGCGCCGCCGAGCGAAAGCAGTCGCTCAAGGTCGACATCGACGAATCGGCCGGGGTGGTGATCGGCGATGCGCGGCGGCTTCGCGAATCGCTCGAGCATGTGCTTCGTAACGCGGTCGCTTACACCCCCAACAAGGGCAAGATTGCGCTCACCGCGTGGGGCGACGATGACAATGTCACGATCTCCGTCGCCGACAATGGCCAGGGAATCGCGCCCGAGGACCAACAGGATGTATTCACCCGATTCCACCGCATCGGCGGAGTCGGGAAGGGCGACGCGGCGCTCGGGCTCGGCCTGCCGCTGACCCGCCAGTTCATCGAGGCGCATGGCGGCACGGTCAGCCTCGAATCGGCGGTCGGCAAGGGGACCACGGTGACCATGATCGTGCCCAGAGCTCCGCAGTGAATCTTGCCGACGAAGCTGCCACGGCGAGCATCGCCCAGCGACTCGCTGGCCAGCTGAAGGGTGGCGACGTGGTTGCGCTATCGGGCGACCTCGGTGCCGGAAAAACCACGTTTGTCAGACACTTGCTGCGCGCTCTTGGCCACGAAGGCGAAGTCCCGAGCCCCAGTTTCGCGATCGTCGTTCCCTATGAGCATATGATGCTCCCACTACTGCTCCACGCCGATCTCTACCGCATCGACGACCCGTCGGAGCTCGCCGAGATCGGCCTCGATTCGATCGAAGATGATGCGGTGCTTTTGGTCGAATGGCCCGAACGCGCCGGCCCCGCCGCCTGGCCCCACGCGCTCCGCCTGACGCTCGAGATCACCGGCCCGGAGCGGCGGCGCTTGACAGCAGAGGTCCCGGCGGCATGGGAAGGGCGATGGCCACCGCCCCCAGTTCACCGATGATTCCGCCCGCCGGGGTCGATCAGTTCCTCGCCCGCTGCGGCTGGAGTGACGCGCGGGTAGAACCGCTCGCCGGCGACGCCTCGTTCCGCCGCTATTTCCGGGTGATCGGGGATGGGCGCCAAGCGGTGCTGATGGATGCGCCGCCACCGCATGAAGATCCGCGGCCTTTTATTGCCGTTGCCGAATGGCTCGGGTCGATCGGCCTCACCGCGCCCGAAATCATCGCCCGCGACCTCGATCAGGGGCTGCTCCTGCTCGGCGATCTCGGCGATGCCCGCCTGCGCGAGACGCTCGACGACGATCCGGCACGCGAGGAGGAGCTCTACCGCCTGGCTACCGACTTGCTGGTCCAACTCCGTGCCAGCCCGCCGATGCCCGGTCTGCCGCCACATGGCCTCGACCAGTGGCTCGACGAACTGATGCTGTTTACCGACTGGTATGCGCCCGCGGTCGGGCTTGACCTTGACCGCGACAGCTGGCGCTCGGCCTGGACTGAGGTGCTCGCTCCGGTGACGAGCGATCGGCTCGGCCCGGTCACCGTGCTGCGTGACTATCACGCCGAGAACGTCATGCTGGTCGCCGGACGCGACGGTGTGGCGCATCTTGGCTTGCTCGATTTCCAGGACGCACTCGCCGGCCATCCCGCCTACGATCTCGCTTCGGTGCTGGAAGACGCGCGGCGCGACGTGCCGCCAACGCTCGAACGCGCCATGATCGACCGTTACATCGCCGCTACCGATGGCGGCGCGGCGTTCGAGCGGGCGTATTGGGCGCTCGCGGCGCAGCGCAACACCCGCATTCTTGGCGTCTTCGTCCGCTTGTGGAAGCGCGACGGCAAACCGCATTACCGTAGCTTCCAGCCGCGCATGTGGGGCCTGCTCGAACGCGATCTCGCGGCGCCGGGGCTGGAACCGGTCCGCGCCTGGTTCGATGCCAATGTCCCTCCGGCGAAACGCGCTGCAGCCTGGGCGGATGCCGAATGAACGCCCGCCGCTCGCTCCGCCTGCGCCCAGAGATCGCCGCCGAAGTCCCGCATACGGCGATGGTCATGGCCGCCGGCCTCGGCAAGCGCATGCGCCCGCTGACCGCCTCGCGGCCCAAGCCGTTGGTCGAACTGGCCGGCAAGCCGTTGATCGATCATGTGCTCGACCGGTTGCGCGCCGCCGGAGTCGGCAAACTGGTCGTCAATGTCCATTATCTCGCGGACTCGCTCGAAGCCCATCTCGCCACCATGGCGAAGGATTTCGCCATCACCATCTCCGACGAGCGCACACTGTTGCTCGAGACCGGCGGCGGGCTGGTTCAGGCGGCGCCGATGATTGATTGCGATCCCTTCCTGGTGGTCAACAGCGACAATTATTGGATCGACGGACCCGCCGACGGGCTCAAATTGCTCGCCAGCGGGTGGGACGACGCCAAGATGGACGCGCTGCTATTGCTGGTGCCGCAAGCTCGCGCGGGCAATCATCGCGGGCAGGGCGATTTCCGAATGGATCGCTTCGGCCGCCTCAGCCGCCGCGCGCGGTCGCGGGTTGCGCCTTACGTCTTCACCGGCATCCAGATGATCTCCAAGCGGCTGCTCGATGGAGCGCCCGAGGGCCCATTCTCGACCAACATATTGTGGGATCGCGCGATCGAGGCCGGGCGCTGCTTCGGGCTGGTCCATCAGGGGCTATGGTTCGATGTCGGCACCCCGCGATCAATCACCGATACAGAGGCGGCGCTGGCGAATGAGTGATGGCGCAGCCCACGCGCGGCCGTCCGTCTTCACCATCCCGGCGCATCGCAGCTTCGCCGACTCGCTCGCCGTCGGATTAATCGCGCGCCATGGTCGCGACCCGATGGCACTTGCCGGCGGTCGGATCCTGCTGCCCAACAATCGCGCGGTGCGCAGCGTGACCGAAGCATTCGTCCGGGCGAGCGGTAGCGGCCTCATCCTGCCGCGGCTGATCGCAATCGGCGATCCTGATCTCGATGACCGAATCGGCGGAGCGCTCGATCCGGCTGACAATGCCGAGCCGATCCCGCGCGCGATCGATCCGCTGGCGCGACACCTCGCGCTCGCTGCAATCGTCCGGCGCGGCGGGGAGGGAGCGGCCGAAGCAATGCGCCTCGCCGCCGATCTGGCACGGACGCTCGACGCGCTAACGATCGAAGAAGTGTCGGCATCGAAGCTGTCGGAAATGGCGTTCGAAACGAGCGAGCTTGCGGGCCACTGGCAGCTATCTCTCGACCGCCTCCAGGCCATTATCGCCGCGTGGCCAGCCGAGCTCGCCCGTCGCGGCGCAATCGACCTCACAGACCGGCGCAATCGCCTGCTGCGGGCCACAGCAAGCCGCTGGTCGATCGCGCCTCCGCCGGGTTTTACCATTGCCGCCGGTATCACCACCGCCGCGCCCGCGGTCGCGGCGTTGCTGCGCACCGTTTCGCGCATGGAGGGCGGCGCCGTGGTATTGCCGGCCTTGGCGCTCGCCGAAGTGATGAGCGATGAAGAATGGGACGCGCTCGGGCCTGACGACGAGGTGCGAGGCGAGGAGAGCCATCCGCAGTTTCATCTCAAGCTGCTGCTCGACCGGATCGACGTGGCGCGGGGCGAGGTCGAGATGTGGCGCGGCGGCGGGCGGGCGGCATCGCCAGCAGTGCGTGGATGGGCCGTCGCCAATGCCATGACCGCCGCCGATTTCAGCGACAAATGGAGCCGCTTGCCACCGCGTGAGCGCCGACTGACCGGAATACGCGCCGCCGAACTGGCCGATCCGGCGAGCGAGGCGATGGCCATCGCCATCGCGCTTCGTCAATCGCTCGAAGCACCCGATCAGACTGCGGCGCTGGTAACCCCCGACCGAATGCTCGCCGCGCGCGTCTCGGCCCTGCTCGGGCGGTGGGGGATCGAGGCCGACGACAGCGCCGGACAGCCGCTCTCGCAAGCCCCAGCCGGGACTTTACTGCTCGCCATTGCGACTGCTGCGGCAGAAAGCATGGCGCCGGTTGCGATGCTGGCATTGGTCAAGCATCCGTTGGTCGGCGGAGACGGCAGCGAGCGACAGGACTGGCTGGCGGCGACGCGCCTGCTCGATCGCTGGCTGCGCGGGCCACGCCCGCACGCCGGATTGGCCGGGCTCAATGCGCATTTCGCCGGGACGGATGCCGAGACGGCGTGGGCCGCGGTTCGACCTGCGCTCGGCCCGGTCGAGCAATTGCGCGCCCCGCTTACCCTGTCGGCCTTTGCCGCCGGACTGCGCGAGGCCGCGACCACTCTTGCGGGAACGCGCGCATGGTCGAACGCCGACGGTCGAATGGCCGCGCGATTGGTGGCCGAATTGGAAGCCGCGCCCGATGCCGCGACACTGACACTCGACGACGCCGAATGGGTGCCTTTGCTTCGCGACCTGCTCGATGCGCTACCGGTGCGCCCGGCCTATGGCGGCCATCCGCGTATCTTCATTTGGGGCCTGCTCGAAGCGCGGCTGCAGCACGCCGATCTGATGATCCTCGGCGGATTGAACGAGGGTGTGTGGCCATCGCTGCCAGCGCCTGACCCGTGGCTTGCGCCGAAAATCCGCGCACTCCTGGGGTTGCCCGGTCTCGATTTCCGCGTCGGACTATCGGCTCACGATTTCGCCTCCGCTCTCGGCGCCCCGCGAGTCCTGATTACCCGGGCGCGGCGCGACTCCAAGTCGCCGACCGTCGCCTCGCGGCTTTGGCTTCGGCTAATGGCGATGACTGGCGGTTTGGCCCGCGATTTGACGCTTGAACGTTTAGTGGTCGCGATCGACGATCCGGGCGAACCGCAGCCGGTCGGCCGTCCCGCTCCATCGCCGCCCGCCGCCGAGCGCCCGCGCAAGATTTCCGTGACCCAGGTCGATCGCATGAAGGCCGACCCGTTCGCTTTCTATGCAAGTGCGATGCTCGGCCTCAATCGGCTCGACCCTGTCGATGCCGATCATAGCGCGGCGTGGAAAGGCAGCGCGGTTCACGAAGTGTTGGAGGACTGGCTTCGCGAAACCAATTGCGATCCCGAGGATCTGGTCGAGCGCGCACAAACGCTGGTTGCGGGGGATGCAATCCACCCGATGCTTCGCGCTTTGTGGCAGCCGCGGCTGATCGAGGCGATCCAGTGGATTACCGAGCAGGAGCGCACCAATCGGGCCGAGAGCCGCGCGCCCATCGCCGCCGAGGCCAAGGGCGAGACGATGCTCGGTGGCGTCACACTCCACGGCCGGGCCGACCGCATCGACCGGCTATCGGACGGTCGCCTCGCGATCATCGATTACAAGACCGGGCAACCGCCGCAGGCCAAAGCAGTCGATGCCGGCTTTGCGCTACAATTGGGCCTGCTCGGCCTGATCGCTCGCGCGGGCGGGTTCGGCGAGGCCAGGGGCGAGCCAGGAGCCCACGAATATTGGTCGTTGGCGCGGGACAATCGCGGCGGCTTCGGCAAGATATTCGCGCCCGATGCCAAGGTCGGCGCCGACGCCTTTCTTGAAACCTCGCAGGCGCATTTTCTGACCGCCGCTGCTGACTATCTCACCGGCGACAAGCCATTCACTGCCAAGCTTCACCCGGCGTTCGCGCCTTATGGCGATTATGACCAGCTGATGCGGCTCGACGAATGGTACGGCCGCGAGTGATCAATCACTAGAAAATGCCGGGCAAACAACTTATCGGGTCGTGACCATGTCGAGCATAGTTTCCGCAAGCCGATCAAGGACAGGAAGCGCCCGCAAGAAGGCGGAAGCGCAGAAGCTCGACCGCATATCGAAGCTGGCGTCCACTGGGTTCGATAAAGGTCATGAATCTAGGGAAGAAGCGCGAACCAAGGCGCTTGAGCAATATCGCGCTAAACTCGCCTCTCGCGGCGATCAAAATTCAAGCTGAGCCCTCTGGCCAGTCAGTTTATTATTTGCCCTTGGGTTTCTTGACCTTCGACGCATAGAGCAGGGCTGCGACGATCGCCGCCGACCCGATCCCGACCGCGACCCCGGCCTTGACCAATTTGGTCCGCCGTTCGCCGCTTTCTTCGTCGTCGCGTTCGCTCATCAATCTCTCCTGTGCTGGCCGATGGTGATATTCGAGCGCAGCCGTCTTGGGAAGCACGGACGGACTTGCTAGGGGACCATCATGTCGCGTCGCCTCAAACCCCTCGATGTTCTCGAAGGCGATCAGCGCCGCGCCGCGGACCCGGCCGCGCATGCCTCGCTGTCGGCGTCGGCGGGAACCGGAAAGACCCATGTCCTCACCGCTCGCGTCTTCCTGCTGCTGCTGCGCGGGGTGCGACCCGAGACGATCCTCTGCCTGACCTTTACCAAGGCCGGGGCGGCGGAAATGGCCAATCGCATCGGCGAGCGGCTGGCGGCATGGGTGCGGATGCCCGACGCTGTCCTTCGCAAGGAATTGTTCGCGCTAGGCGAGGACAATTCGCCGCCGATGCTCGATCATGCACGGCGCCTGTTCGCCCGGGTGCTCGAAGCGCCCGGCGGCCTGCGCATCCAGACCATCCATGCCTTCGCGCAGACTCTGCTCGCTGCGTTTCCTGCTGAAGCGGGGATCACGCCGGGATTCCGACCGATCGAGGGACGTGCCGAGCAGGAACTGGCGCGGCGGACGCTGGCCGATCTGGTGGTCGAGGCGGAGCGCGGCGGGGACGGCGAACTGATCGCCGACGTCCAGGCGCTGTCGATGCGATTGGGCGAGGAGGGTGCGGTGTCCTACC
>JBKJNP010000073.1:0-3043 GCA_046593565.1 Sphingomicrobium sp.
AATCGGGACGATGATCCAGGCGCTCGGCACCTCGATCGGGCGCGAGGAGTTCAACCTCGAGAAATTGCGCTATCACAAGATCGTGATCATGACCGACGCCGACGTCGACGGCGCGCACATCCGCACCCTCTTGCTGACCTTCTTCTATCGCCAGATGCCCGAATTGATTGCGGGCGGGCACCTCTACATCGCCCAGCCGCCGCTCTACAAAGTCGCTCGCGGCCGGTCCGAAGTCTATCTCAAGGACGATGCCGCGCTGGACCAATATCTAGTCGATGCGGGGTTGGACGGGTTGCTTCTGGAGGGCGCCGAACAGCGCACCGGTGAGGCGCTTCGCGAACTGGTCGAGCACGCTCGCCGGGTCCGCACCCTGATGCGGTATGCCCCCAAGAATTACGATCCCGCGATGATCGAGGCGCTGGCGCTGGCCGGCGCGCTCGATCCCAAGATAGACAAGGCCGGCAAGACCGCCGCCATCGCCACCGTCGCCAAATGGCTCGGCGCGGGCGATCTGGAAGCGGTGTGGACCGGAGAGGTCGCCGAAGAAGGCGGCTATCTCATCCAGCGGCGCTGGCGCGGCGTGACCGATGCGCACATCATCGAGCCTGGCTTCCTCGGCTCGGCCGAAGCGCGCAAGCTCCACACCCTCGCCGCCGAACAGCGCGACGCTTATTCCGAGCCGTCGGTGCTCAAGACGTTGCGCAAGGGCGCAAGCTCTTCCCCCTTGGGGGAGGTGTCGGCGCCAGCCGACGGAGGGGTTAGCGCTAGCGAGGGTGAGGAAGATCTGGTCGAGGCCGAATCCGACACCAAGGGCAAGATCATCCCGGTCACCCGCCCGTCGGAATTGCTCGACGCGGTCCTCGCCGCCGGCCGCAAGGGCCTCAGCATCCAGCGCTACAAGGGTCTCGGCGAAATGAACGCCGAGCAATTGTGGGAAACCACCCTCGACCCGTCCAACCGCTCCTTGCTCCGGGTCGAGGTCCAGCAGGCCGACGTCGCCGACGAAATCTTCACACGCCTGATGGGCGACGTCGTCGAACCCCGCCGCGAATTCATCCAGGAGAATGCGCTGTCGGTCGCCAATCTCGACGTTTGAGGAACTTGGCCCGAAGGGATCGGTTGGCCGGACAATGAGTCACCTCCCCACCATCACCGTCGCGTCGTACAATATGCGCAAGGCCATCGGCACCGACCGGCGGCGTAACCCCGATCGCGTGTTGGCGGTGCTCAAGGAAATCGACGCCGATGTCGTCGCGCTTCAGGAGGCGGATAAGCGCATGGGCGGGCGCGGGTCGGCGATGCCGCATGAACTGATCGACGGTCATGGCATGTATCGCCCGGTGGCGTTCGGGATGCGCCACAATCGCCTGCTCGAGAAGATCCCCGGCGGGCTTCATGCCGAGCGGCTGATGAAATTGGATACGCGCAACATCGGCTGGCACGGCAATGCCTTGCTGGTCAAAGCCCACATCGGGGTGATCGACGTCGAGGCGATCGAGCTTCCGACGCTCGAGCCGCGCGGGGCGATCCTCGCCGAATTGCTGGTCGGCGACCGCCCGATCCGGGTCGTCGGCATGCATCTCGATCTCAGCGGCCTGTGGCGCCGCCGCCAGATGCAGGCCATCCTCAGGGCAATCGAAAAACGCCTCCAGAAAATGCCGACCGTGCTGATGGGCGATACCAATGAATGGCGCGACGCCGCGGGGTGCCTTCAGGATCTCAACGGCAACTACCGCGTCGCGCCGACCGGCCCCAGCTTCCACGCCCGCAAGCCCATCGCCGCGCTCGACCGGATCATCGTCGATCATGATCTCGGCATCGAGGCCGCCGGAGTCCACGCCAGCGCCGCCTCGCGCAAGGCCTCCGATCACCTTCCGATCTGGGCACGGCTGGCGTTCTGAGCGACAAAAGCTGGTAATGTTGGATTTGATTTGCTTGGCTGGGTGACGGCTCTTTGAATCGTCCGGATGCTTGATCGCTGCCCCCGTACTAACGGGAAAAGTGGCATGGTGACCGTGAACATTCGTGAAGATTGGACCGGCTAGCCGCCGGTCATCTTGCGGCTCCGACGCCGCTGGATCGACGACCCGATCCCGCTCGCCTCGCGATATTTGGCGACCGTCCGCCGCGCCAGGTCGAAGCCCTTGGCCTTGAGCAATTCAACCAGAGTGTCGTCGCTCAATATGTCGCTCTCGCCCGCGATCAGTCGCTTGATCTCGTCCTTGACCGCCGCCGCCGACGCCCCTTCGCCGCTGTCCGACGCTACTCCGGAACCAAAGAAATACTTCAGCTCGAACAGCCCGAGGTCGCACAGTAGGGCCTTGTTGCTGGTCACCCGGCTGACCGTGGATTCGTGCATCTCGATCGCCTCGGCCACGTCGCGCAGCGTCAGCGGCCGAAGCGCCGACACACCCTGCTCGAAAAACCCCTGCTGCCGTTTGACTAGCTCGGTCGCGACCTTGACGATCGTCCGCGCGCGCTGGTCGAGCGCCTTGACCAGCCAGTTGGCGCTATTCAGGCAGTCGCTCAGCCACGCCTTTGACGCCTTGTCCTGCGGCCCGTGCTTCAACTCGGCATGATAGCGGCGGTTGACCAGCACCCGCGGCAGGGTCGCGGCATTGAGCTCGACCGCCCAGCCGACCTTGGTCCGGCGAACGAAAATATCCGGCTCTCCTGCCGACTGGCTGTCGCTCGGCGCGAACCGGCAACCCGGCTTGGGGTCGTACGCCCGCAATTCGGCGATCATGTCGGTCAGATCCTCGGCATCCACCCCGCAGATCCGCATCAGATCCTTGGTCTGGCCACGCGCCAGTAAATCGAGGTTGGCGATCAGCCGCGCCATGGCCGGGTCGTAGCGGTCGGCCGCGTTGGCCTGCAGCGCGATACATTCCTCCAGGTTGCGCGCCGCAATCCCCGGCGGGTCGAGCGACTGGACCAGCGCTAGCGCCGCCTCGACTTCCTTGAGGGTCGCGCCCTTGGCTTCGGCAATCACCGCCAGTGTTGTCTCCAGATAGCCGGTCTCCTCCAGCTCGTTGACGATCGC
>JBKJNP010000127.1:0-37534 GCA_046593565.1 Sphingomicrobium sp.
TCAGCAGGGGTTTATCTTGGGCCGGTTATGGGCAAGAGAAACAGCGCCTTTTCCGCCGGGCGTTCGTTCCGGTGCGGCGTTGGAGATTTGACCGAACATGTCTGAATCCGCCGACACATTGACGCTGGCCGGGATCGAGCTGCCCCAGCCACTGGCCGATGCGATGCGCGCCTGCTGGCCGCATTTCGCGGCAGCGGCGGGGTTCAGTTTGCTGCTCAACCTGCTGTTCCTGGCGCCGGCATTGTACATGCTGCAGGTCTATGACCGGGTGGTCGCGACCGGGGGCAAGACGACCCTTTTGTTCATCACGCTGGCGCTGGTCATCGCGCTGCTGACGCTCAGCGCGCTGGACGCGGTGCGGTCGCGGTTGATGGTGCGCGCGAGCATCCGGCTGGAAACGCGGATCGCGCCGTTGGTGCTGCACCGCATGATGACCGTCGGCGGCACGGCCAACGGCCAGGCGATGCGCGACCTCGACACCGTGCGCCAGACCATCGCCAGCCCGATCGCGGCGGCGATGTTCGACGCGCCGTTCGCGCCGATCTTCATCATCGTCGGCTTCCTGCTGCATTTCTGGATCGGGATGCTGGCGGTGGGCTCGGTCGCGCTGCTGCTGGTGGTGGCGTGGCGCAACCAGTTGGCAACGCGCAAGTCTGTCGAAGGCGCAACGCAATTGCTCGCCCAGTCGCACGCCTCGCAGCAGGCGGCGGCGGTGCAGGCGCAGACGGTGCGCGCGCTGGGCATGTCGGGATCGATGGTCACGCGGCAAATCGCGCTGCGATCGTCGGGCTTAAGCAAATTGGTCGAATCGCAATTCGATGGCAGCCGCTATGCCGCGGCGAGCCGGTTCCTGCGGATGTTCGTTCAATCGGCTGCGCTTGGGCTGGGTGCCTTGCTGGCGATCGCGGGGTACATTTCGGCGGGGGCGATCATCGCCGCGTCGATCCTGCTCGGGCGGGCATTGCAGCCGGTCGAGGCACTGATTGGCGGCTGGTCGCAGCTGGGGGCGGCGAAAGTGTCGCTGCAGCGGCTGGCCGACGTGTTGGCTCGGCCCGATGACGCCGACCGTATCCGCACCGCCTTGCCCAAGCCGGAAGGTCATTTGCGGATCGAGAATGTCGGAGTGCGCCGGCCCGACGGGATGGCGATCCTGGCCGGGATCAGCTTTGCCGCGGCGCCGGGCCAGATCGTCGGGGTGATCGGGCCGAGCGGATCGGGCAAGTCGACGCTGGCCAAGGTCATCGCCGGGGCGATCGTTCCCGACCTCGGCAATGTCCGGATCGACGGGGCGCAGCGGAGCGACTGGAACCAGGATGAGCTGGGGCATCATTTCGGTTATTTGCCGCAGGAACCGAGCCTGATCGAAGGCAGCATCAAGGACAATATATCGCGCTTCGTCCGCTGGTCGGACCAAAGCGAGGATATCGACGGGCGGGCGGTCGCGGCGGCGAGGCTCGCCGGGGTGCACGATCTCGTCCTGCAATTGCCGCAGGGTTATGACACGATGCTTGGGCCGATGGGTGCGGGGCTTTCGGCGGGCCAGTCGCAGCGGATCGCATTGGCGCGGGCGTTTTACGGCGATCCGGCGGTGCTGGTACTCGACGAGCCCAATGCGTTCCTCGATGCCGAGGGCGAGGCGGCGCTGATGGCGGCGATGATGAGCGCAAGGAAGCGCGGCGCGACGATCCTGATCATCGCCCATCGTCGGTCGGTGCTCGAGACGGCGGATCAATTGCTGGTGCTCGAGGCCGGGCGGCCGACGATGTTCGGCCCGGCGAAAGAGGTGGTCGCGCGACTGCAAGCGCCGAAGCAGAAGGAGGCAGCCAAGTGAATTTGCCAAGCCTGACGTGGCGCGAGGGCCCGAGCGGCGAACTGGTCGAGGCCGACGACCCCCGGCGCGACATTCGCACCGGGTCGATCATCGCCTTCCTGTTCTTCGTCGTGCTGCTCGGCTGGGCCGCGCTCGCTCCGCTCGATGCCGGGGTTTACGCGCAAGGGTCGATCGCGGTGTCGGGCAACCGCCAGGCGGTGCAGCACCGGTCGGGCGGGACAATCGGCGAGATATTGGTGCGCGAAGGCGAGAAGGTGAAAGCCGGGCAGACGCTGATCGAGATGGCGGCGCCCGACCTGAAGGCGAGCGAGCGGGCGCTGACCAGTGAGTATTTCAGCCTGGTGGCGCAACGGTCGCGATTGATGGCGGAGCGACTGGGCAGTGGCAGTTTTGGCCCGCCGACCGAATTCCTGAACCTGTCGGACGAAGACCGGCCGATCGCAAACCAGGCGCTGCAGTTGCAGCGGGCGCAATTGCAGGCGCGGTCGGGATCGCTGTCGGCGCAATCGTCGGTGCTGGGCCAGCGATCGCGGCAATTGTCCGAACAGCAGACCGGCTATGCCCAGCAGCGCATGTCAGTGCGTGAACAACAGCGGCTCATCAGCGACGAACTGACCGGCCTTCGAGAACTTGAGAAAAAGGGGTTCGCCTCGATCAACCGGGTGCGCGCGATGGAGCGGGCGCTGGAGGATTTACGCGGGCGCGAGGCAGCGCTGACCGCCGAAATTGCGCGCGCCGGCGAAGGCAAGGGCGAGACCAGCATGCAGACGTTGAGCCTGCGGAAGACCAGCCTGGAAGAAGTTGCGGCCGAGCTTCGCGATACGCAGACGCGGCTCTCCGACATTTTGCCCAAGCTGGTGTCGGCGCGCGAGCAGTTGCAGAATGCAACGCTGAAGGCGCCGACTTCGGGACAGGTGGTCGGCCTGTCGGTGTTCACCGTCGGCGGGGTGGTCGGGGCTGGCCAGACGTTGATGGAAATTGTTCCCGACACGCGCAAACTGGTGATCCAGGCGCAGGTCAATCCGGCTGATGCCGACGACGTCTTTCAAGGCCAGAAAGCGCAGATCCGGTTCGTCAGCGTGTCCGATAAGACGCTGCCGATGCTGGAGGGCACAGTGCGGACGATCTCGGCCGACCGACTGACCGACGAGAAGAGCGGCGTGTCCTACTTCCAGGCCGAGATCGAGGTCGCGCCGTCGGAATTGAACAAGGTGCGCAAGGTGCTCGGTCAGGGGCAATTGCGGCCGGGGCTCCCGGTCGAGGCGGTGCTCAATGCGCGTAAGCGGACCGCGCTCGACTATATTCTCGAGCCGCTGACGGTGCATTTCTGGCGGCCGCTGCGCGAGCAGTAGGTCAGGCGGTAAGCGCGTAGAGCACAACCCCAAAACTATTCTGTTCATGGACCCGCAGGTGGAAGCGGTAGTCGAGCGCCCAATCGTCGATCAGGGTTGCGATTTCGTGCAAGTGGCCGGGCGCGTGATAGGCCGAGACGAGCAGGCCGGGGCGCTGCTCGCGAACCAGGCGGGCCATGCCCTTCAGCGTTTCGATTTCCGCGCCTTCGACGTCGAGTTTGACCAGATTGATCTGCTCGCCGCCGATCACATCGTCGATCGCGACGCACTGGATGACGGTATTGCCGGTGTCACTTAAATGGCTGGCCATCGACGCATCGTTCGAGAAGCGTAGTTGGGTGGTCGATGACCAGGTGCCGAGCGGCAGGTTGAGGCGGCGGGCAATCGGGAAATTGCGCGCGGCGAGGGTGGCGAAACTGGCCGGATCGGGCTCGAACGCGATGGCGCTGTCGATGACATAGCCGGCGGTCAGGAATTTCTGGATCGCGACCCCGGTAAAGGCGCCGCAGTCGATCAGGCGCAGGGGTTCGGCGTAACGGGGGAGGTCGTGCGGCGTATATTCGTCGTCGAGACTGGGGCGCGGGCAATCGGCGATGGCGCCGGTGCGGCGGTAACGCAGCATGGCGTCGAACAAAGCGCGGCTGGTGTCGTCAGCAAGCAGGGCGCGGGCGCGGGCGAATTTTTCCTTACTGGCGGCGTAGTCGTAAGTGGGGTCGAGCCAGTAGCCGCTGATCGTGGAGTGCTCGATCAGGCGCGGCAGATGGATCGGGGTCAGGATTTCGGCCGCGCCCGCGGCGCGAAGGTCGGCGTCGAGCTGGTGCAAATCGACGTAATGATTGTGGAGCGCGATCAGGACGGTGCGGTCCGCGACATTGCCTTCATCGAGCGCATGGATCGGGATGCCGCGATAGGCCTGCCCGGCCTTTCCGCGATCAAGGATCAGGTCGATCGCGACCCCGGCGTCGAGCAGTTCGTCGACAATTCGTTGGCCGGTCGAGCCGAGGCCGTAGATGATCAAAGGCTCGCTCATTGCGCATCGCTCGCGGGCTGGCGGTTTCGCCACGGGAGCGGCGATTGCCAGCCATGCTCGCGCGCGTCGGCCCAGGCGTCGCGGATGGTGACGATGGCGAGGCTGGACAGCATCAGGTGGATCAGGACAGGGCGGAGAAGGGTGCCGACGCCGACCGAATAATGCGCGATCACCTCACGCCCGCCGAGGAAGCTATCGCGCACCACCGGGGGCACCTGCTCGATCGGGAAGTCGAGCGCGATGCACAGCAAGTAGGCGGTGATTATCGCGACCGGTCGCCCGATCCCGCGCCAGGTCTCGAAGAAGACGAAGAAGATCAGGATCATCTGGGTGTAGCCACCGGCCTCGCTGTTAATCACGGCGATGCCGATGCTGAGCAGGATCAGCCGGGGCATCGGCACCGCGCCGGGCCGCCACCAGGCCGCGGCGGCGGCGGCGATGATGGTGAGCGTGGTGGCGAGGATGATGGCGCTCACGATTGCCCCGGCGACTGCGAGGGTCTGGGAGCCGAGCGCGGTGATGACCGGAAATTGGGTGTCGCCCTGCAGCAGCAAGCGGATCGGCTGGAGCGAGCTCGGGTACCAGAATTCGAGCAGGCTGGCCTGCTGGAAGGCGCCGGCATAAGCGGTGAGGTTGCGGGCGATGACGCTCGGGCTGCCCTCGCCATAGATAGCGTAAGTGACGAGGTAGACGATCAGGCTGGCGAGCATCGCGCCCTCGAACCAGCGCCAGCGCCGCTTGAGCAATACGGCGAAGATGGTGCCGATCAGATAGACTTTGAAATTGACCGCCAGCCCCGCGAACAGCCAGCGCAGCCGCGCCGACTTCACCAAAGGGCCGTAAGCCAGGATCAGGCAAGTGAAGCAGAACAGCAAAACATTGCCGCGTTCCAGCGCATAGGTCATCGACAGGCCGGCGCAGAGCGCGAAGGTGCGGGGCAAGGCGGTGGCCGGGTCGAGCTTGCGGAAGGTGCGCCATATGAGGAAGGCGTCGACCGCGTAGATGATGATTAGCCACGCGATGCCGTAAGTGTCACAGTCGCGCGCCGACTCGTTGACGTCCATCGAATAGCATGGACCCCAGGAGACAAACTTGAGCAAGACGAAGGAGAGCGGCGGGTAGATTGTCGCGAAGGTGTCATAGGCGCCGCGCGTATGGGCGAAGGTCGCCGGAGCGGAGAAATCCATGAACGTTCCGCTCGGCTCGTAGAAATAGGGCGGCGGAAGGTATCCGTTCATGCCGAGGAAAATGAGGGTGTAGGCCAGCCCGATCGCGACCGGGACGGTGAACCAGCGCTCGACCATCAGGCCGCGCATCCGATCAGTCTTTGTCCGGCACGGTGAAGACCCAATGCCGAAGGATGAAATAATTGATCAGCGACACGATCACCACTGCCACGAAGCCGGCGAGATAGGGCGAGGCAATGAATTGCGCCGCGCCCCATAGCGCCGCCAGTCCGAGCAAATAATTGACCGCATAGGAGGCGATGAAGCGGCCTTTGGAGACGGTCGAATCGTGGAAGGCGTGGCGGCTGTAGGTGAAATAATTGAACGCCATGCCGAGCAGATGGCCGAGGATCTGCGCGACATACATGTTGAGGCCGAGCGCGACAAAGGCGGCGTAGAGGCCGTAGCCGAAGACGGTGTTGACGATCCCGGCTTGATAGTAGCGCCACAGCCGTTCGACTCGGCCCATCGGTGCGGGGGCGGCCGCCGTCATTCGCCGGTCGGGAAGTTGACCCGCTCGCGCTCGATCACCAGCGGGGTGCCGCGGGTGCGATCGGAAATCATCCGCACCTGAACCCCGAGCAGACCGAGGAACAAGAACAGCAGGCCGAACTGGAATTCGAGCAGAGCGGCGAACAGCCACATGCGCGGGTTGGCGCCGACGATCATCGAATAGAGTGCGCCGCCCAATGTGAAGAGCGTGGCGAGGAAGATGAAGAAACTGACGTAGAGCGGGACGCGAAGCAGGCCTTTCGACGATCCGGCAAGCGCCGACAGCGCGAAATCGAGCAAGGCGAGGAAGCCGTTCTTGGACTTGCCGGCGGCACGCGGCGGTCGCTTGAACGGAATGGTTTCGATTCTGTAGCCGGTCTCAACCAACAGACCGCGGAAGAAGGGTTCGGGCTCGTTCAAGGCGGCGATCGCGCGAACTACCTTGGCATCGTACAGGCCGAAGCCGGTGGCGTTGGGGATGATGGGATAGTCGCCGAACTTGCGCTGCAGGCCATAGGACAGGCGGCGGATCGAGGCGAACACCGGCGACATTTTCTTCGTCTGGCTGGTGGCCAGCACGATGTCCGCGCCCTTGCGCCAGCGCTCGACGAACTGGGGAATCATCTCGGGCGGATCCTGGAAATCGGCGACGATCCCGATCACCGCGCGGCCGCTTGCCTCGAACAAAGCGTGGGTGGGGGAGCGCAACTGACCGAAGTTGCGGGTGTTGACGATCAGCCGGATGCGCTTGTTGGCGGCGCACAGTGCGCGAATGATTTCGACGGTGCGGTCGCTGGAGCCATTGTCGATGAAGATGATCTCATAGTCGGCGCTGACTTTGTCCATCTGAGCGATCACCGCAGCGCCGATCGCCGCCGCATTCTCTTCCTCGTTGAAGCAGGGAATGACGACAGAAAGCTCAGGGTTGTCAGGCATTGGATTCGCGGATCGTCGTGCGCGTGCCGACCGGCGGCCGAAGGTTGTAGAATTCGACCGCCAGCAGGACGAGCAGCAGCGCCATCGCCATTGCCAGCGCCGGGAAATTGAGCTGGCGCGAGGTGTCGACGAATGCCGGCTCGAGCACGCGGATGCTCGCGGTCGAGGTCATGTCGTCGACCGCGGTCCCTTCGAGCAATCGCATGTAGGTGTCGTACAGCGACTGGGCGATGCCGAGCTCGCGCTGCAGTTTGCGGTACTGGGTCGAGGTCTGGACCGCGCGGCCGATGCCCTGCGCGCCCTCGGGCGAGGTGGTGTCGGCCTGCGCCAATTGGCCGCGCAAGGTCGCGGTCTCGGCGAGCAACTGGCGCACGACGAGGTTGTCGTCGGAATAATATTGGCGCGCGGCGGCAAGCTCTAGCTGCTTCTGCTTGAGCGCCTGCTGGAGGTTGCTGACGCGGGTAGCGGCGGCACCAGCCTCGATCGTCGGTTCGGGGCTTCGCGCGCTCAGGCGAAAAGTGTCGAACGCGCCCTGGGCGCGAGCCAGCCGGTCCGATGAATCGGTTACCAGCTTCATCAAGACTTCCTGCTTGTAAGCGGTCTGGCGGCGGTTGATTTCGCCCAGTTGCTGGCGCGCGGCATCCTCGTACGCGGCGACGATCGCCTTGGCGAAGGCGGCGTCGCCGAGTTGGGTCTGGATCTGGATGATGCCGCCGCGAAGCGCGCGAATATCGACTTCGCGTTCCAGCCATCGATGGGTCGCGGCGCGGCTGGCGAGGTCGAGCCTGTCCTGTAGCTTGAGCTGGGTGGCGACGCGGTCGCGGACCTGAACGCTGGCGGTGACTTTCAGCGCGATCTCGACCGCCGCCTGATTGCCAAACACGCTGTTGAGCGCACCGAACTGGACCTGGGTCGGGTTGAAACCGAGCGTGGTCGGATCGCTCGGCGTCAGGGTGACGGCGGCGCGATAGCGCTCGGGGAAGAAGGCGAGCGTCAGGAAGACCAGGATCAGGACGGTGAACACGATCCGCCGGACTGCGGGACTGCTGACCCAGCGAAGCCGGGCAAAGCTGCCGGTCAGGGTGCGCGGCGGGGTCATCTTGTGACCGACGAAATGCCCGCAGCACCGACCCCGACCTGGAACAGGATCGTGCTGATATCGCGCAACCGGGTCCAGAAGCTGTTCGACTGGGTTTTTACGGGGACGAAGATCACGTCGCCGGGCAGGACGGTGGCGTTGAGCGCGCCCTTGGAGCGGGGCAGCACTTCGCCATTGGCGCGGACGACGAAGATGTTGCTTCGGTCTGCCGCGCGCAACGGGCCGCCGGCGCGGTCGAGATATTGCTTTACTCGAAGCGGCCGGGTTTCGCCGTCGAGCAGGAAGGAAGCGGGGCGATAGACCGCGCCGAACACGCCGACGGTCGAGGGGCGGACCGGTACATTGATCGAGTCATTATTCTCGAGCAGCACATTGGCGGGCAGCGCCGCCGCGGCGGGGTGGATCGGCATCACCACACGACCGTCGGGCTCGGCAGTGCGGAGCCGCTCGAGCACTTGCCGCGCACCGGCCAGTTCAAGCTCGCGCTGGCCGGGGACCGTGCTCGGATCGGCGGTGAGCGGGGCGGAGGCGAGAGTCAGCTCAAGCTGCTTGATCGCCTCGATGAAACTCTCGCGTTGCTGGACGCGGACCGACTGGCGGGTCAGGCGCGTGCCATAAGCGAAGGCACGCGGGGTGAGGCCGCCAGCGAGGTGCATCACCTGGCTCATTGGCGTATTGGGGGCGACGTAATAATTGCCCGGGCGGTTGACCTCGCCCTCGACCCGGACCAGCACCGACTGGCGATCGACCGGCTGGATCAGCGAGCCGCGCGACAGCAGTTGGAGGATGTCGCCCCCGAGCGCGGGTGCATTGGCCATCGCCTCGCGCCGCACTTCCTGCGGGCCGATGCGGGCGGTGTCGGCGGTGCGATAGAGGATCACGCGGCTGGCATCGCCAAGATCATTGGTGCCGCCCGCAAGCGCAAGCGCGGTTTCGAGCGTTTCGCCGGGCTTGGTCTCGTAAATAGCTTCCTCATTGACCGATCCGATCACCGCGACCTGCGGTCCTGCGGGTGGGATGAACAATACGTCCTCATTCTGAAGCACAGCATCGTTGACGCGATTGCCGCCGCGGACCAGCTGGTAGAGGTCGAAATCGGCGAATTCGGCGCCGTTGCGATATAGTTTGACGGTACGAAAGCTGCCCCCGGCATTGGGACCGCCGGCCTGGAATACGGCATTGGCCATGGTCGACAGGCTGCTGACTGTGAAGGCGCCAGGATTGTTGGCGAAGCCGGTGACATAGACGCGGATGCCGCGCAGGCGGCGAATGCCGACGCTGACATTATAGCCGCGATATTGCCGCCCGATCGCCGCCGAGACCCGGTCCTGAAGATCGCCGTAGCGGACACCAGCCAGGTTGATCGCGCCGACGCGGGGCAGGAAGATGCGGCCATTGGTGTCGATCTCGCGCTCGACGCTGCCCTCGATTGACCCGGCCATGGCGATCGACACCACGTCGCCGACGTTGAGGATATAATCGGGCGGGACGGTCGCGGTCGCGGGGGTGGCAAAGTCGCGCTGGGCGGGGAGCAACAGGTTGGACCCGAAGCGCGGCAGCTTGCGGCCGAGCACGCGCTCGACATAGCGCTCGAACTCGCTCGGTTTGGCGATCGGCTTGACGATGGAATCGGCGGCGGTCTGGCGCTGGGCGCTGAGCAGTTGCTCGGTCAGCAGCAACTGGCGCTCGGTATCGACCACCGAATCGGGGCGAAGGATCGCGGCGCCGAGCGGATCGGCGGCGCTGAGGCCGCCTTGGTTAGGAAGCGTGCGCGGATCGACTGAGCCTACCGGCGAGCCCGCCGGGATATTGCGCGGATCGATCTGTTGCACCATTTGCGCGCTACCAGCAGTCGCGAACAGGAGGGCGACCCCAACACCGACGGCCATGGATTTCCGCACCAACGACTTCATCACTCTAGACACCTCTCCCGAACATCAGCGCGCTGGCTATCACGCAGGCTGATCATATGCCAGCCTGTCGCGCGACTCGCGTCCTTCAAAAAACGACAGATAATCAACGGTTTCCGTGACCTGGCGGGCGAATGGCACCGGCGCGATGCAATGGCGGGCGAGCAGGGCGGCGTAAGCGCTACCGTCGCCGGCATATTCGTCGATGATCGCGGGATCGAGCGGCGGGCGATCGATTGCACTGGTGCCGATCTGGTCGGCGACCGCTTGGGCGATGGCCTGCATCTCAAGCGGCTCCCCGCCGCTGTCGAAGCGGGTGATGACTTTGGTGCCGTCAAGCAGCAAGGCAAACACCAGCGACATGAGTTCGCGGATCGCGACGTAGGATCGGATGGCGCGGTGCGGGGCGCGGATCGCGATCGGGCCGCCGGCCAGGGCATCGAGAATGAAGGCGGCGAGAGCGTAGCTTCGCTGCTTGTTGATGTAGGGGCCGGAGAGGTTGAAGATCCGGGCGATGACGGCGCGATTTGCGGTGCGGTCGGCCCAGTCGGCGAAGCGCGCTTCCTGTTCGCACTTGAGCGTGCCGTAGAGGCGCATTGCGGGGGCAGGGTTCGGGTAATCGGCGAAACTGGCGGCGCCCGAAGAGGCAATAAAGATGGATTTGGTTTCAATGGCGTCGAGTGCGTTCAGAACCTGATCGTCGATCGCGCGGTTGGCGGCGCGATAGGCGGGTTCGTCCATCGCCACGGCGCGATCCTTGGTCAGGAAGGCGAGGTGGAGGAGAATGGTCGGGGCGGGAGGCAGCGTTGCGATTTCCGTGAGCGGGCGTTGCGCGACTGGCGTGCCGTCCTGCAGCGCCAGGGTGCGCCGGTTCGATCCCAAGCAATGGACGCGCGCCGCGAATTGGTCGCCCAGCGCGGTCTTGAGCAGGTCGAGGGTGGCGAGGCCGATCCAGCCGCCGGCCCCCGCAATCACAATCCGCGCGTCGCTCGCCCGAATTGCCTCGGCGACGTGGGGCTCGAGTGCGCCCATCACGCGACTCGGCGCTGCGATGCGGCGATGAAAGGCGCGAGCTGGTCGAAACGGTCGAAGCGGGCCAGCGCGTTGATATGTTGGCCGGGTTCGGCATAGCCATAGGTAACGAACAGGAAGCCGATTCCGGCGCTGGCGGCGGTCTGGCGGTCGACATCGCTGTCGCCGACGTAGAGGCAGTTCTCCGCCGTCGTCCCGAGTTGCGCGAGCGCGCGTAACGCGAGGTCGGGGGCGGGTTTGAGAGGGATGCCATCCACGCTGCCGACGACCGCCACGAATTGGCGCTCAAGGGACAGATCGGTAACAATCTTGTTGCACAGGGATTGCGGCTTGTTGGAGCAGATCGCCATGCGCACGCCGAGCGCGGACAGGGCAGCCAGCCCTTCTATTACACCGGTAAAGAGACAATCGGCGGGAGTCAGGAGCGCGGCGTAGCGGGCGCGGAAGTCGGGGAGGTCTTGGGCCAAGTCGGCGAGATCGGGGCCGAGCAGCGCGGTGACCAGTTGCGATCCGCCCTGGGTCAGGAAGGCACGGGCGTCGGTGGCGGCGACGGTGCGGGGCGACCCGCGATGGCCAAGCATCTGATTGACGATCCCGGCAATCAGCGGGGCGCTGTCGATCAACGTGCCGTCGAGGTCGACGATCAGCGACGGCGGGCCGTTCACTCGGGGACCGCCAGCGCCTCGGCCAGTTCATCGCGCGGCAGGAAGGGGGCGAGATCTTCCATCGGCGCGGTCACCATGGAGCCGTCCTCAAGCCGACGCGAGGAAACTTTGGGGGCGAAATTCTGCCCCATGTCGACCATGATTTCGCACAAGGCCGCGCCCGGAGCAGCGAGGGTCTCGCCGATTGCGCGGGCCATGTCGTCATGCTCCGACACGCGGGTGTAGGACAGTCCAAAGGCGGTCGCGATCTTCTCGAAATCGGGAAAGGTGACCCCGCTATCGGGACCACAACCCACCGAAAAACCGTCGAAATAGGCTTGCTGCGATTGGCGGATCGAGTGGTAGCCGCTGTTGTTGTAGAGGAAAATCTTGGCCGGGATGCGCTGGCCGACGATGGTCTGCAATTCCTGCAGATTCTGCATGATGCTGCCGTCGCCGGCGAGGCAGATGATGCGAGGCGATCCTGGCGGCATGGCGTGCCATGCGCCGATCGTCGCGGGCAAATCATAGCCCATCGAGGCCGCGCCCGAATTGGAATAGAGCCGCTGCCCGCGCTTCAGTTTCGCGGTCTGCACCGTGCACACTGCAGCGGTGGCGTCGGCCATGACGATCACCTCATCCTCGGTGAGCGCCTCGAACAATGTGTCGACGAAGCAATAGGGGTTCACCACGCCTTTCGTGTCCCAATATTCGGGGAGCAAGGCAGGATATTTGCGGCGGCGCACCTGGCCCCAGGCGACATAGGCGGCGTGAGCAGGCGCCGTTTCGTAGCCGTCGAGTTCTTCGAGCAGGACAGTGAGAAAGTCGGCGAGGTGGGCGTGGACGGGCAGGTCGATCGAGACGGTCGGCTTGGCCAGTTCGGCGGAGTCGACATCGACCATGATCTTGGCCGCGTCAGGCGCGAAAGCGGCGAAATTGTAGCTGATCTGGCGGACGTTGAGGCGGCAGCCGAGGACCAGCAACAGGTCGGACTTCTGGACTACGAAATTGCCGGCGCGGTCGCCGACGGTGCCGGGGCGGCCGACGTAGAGTGGATGATCGTCGGCGACGACATCCTGCGCATTCCACGCCGGGGCGATGGCGATGCCGAGCTTGTCGGCAACTTTCAGGAACAGGTCGTGCGCACCGGCGATGCGGACCCCGGTGCCGGGAAGCAACACGGGGCGCCTGGCGTCGCGAAGCATGGCGATCAACTGGCGGGCGGGTTCGCGCAGGGCGTCGCCTTGGAGTGCGCCGTCACGCTCACTGGCGGGGTCGAATCCGGGCAAGGCATCGGGGTCGATCATCGCCGACTGGACGTCGATCGGAATGTCGAGCCAAACCGGTCCCGGCCGTCCGCTTTCCGCCAGCCACAGCGCTTTTTCGAGCAGGAAGCGGATCTCGGCCGGATCATCGACCAACGCCGCGAATTTGGTGATCGGGGTGGCCATCGCCACGATGTCGGCTTCCTGGTCGCCGAGCTGGCGAAGGCCCGGCGCGGTCGCGCGCAACGTCTCGCGTTTCACTTGCCCCGACAGGACGATCATTGCGATCGAATCGGTGTAGGCGCCGTGGACCCCGTTGAGCGCGTTGATTCCGCCAGGCCCGGTGGTAACATTGAGCGCCGCAAGTCGGCCCGACAGGCGGGTGTAGCTTTCTGCCGCCATCGCCAGCGCCTGCTCGTGATGGCAGCAAATGTAGCGAAGTCCCTCGGCGCGACCGAGCGCGTCGTTGAGGTGCATCGCCCCGCCGCCGGTCAGCATGAAAACGTCGGTAATGCCGTGCTGCACCAGGCGCGCGGCGACATAATCGGACAGGCGAACGGTCATTGGTGGGTCGTGCGCCGGATCAGGTGCCAACCGCTTGGCTAGCCGGCAAGTCGTCGGGCAGGCCGCGGTCCAGTATCATGTCCACCAACGCCTTGTCGGCGCAGATCGGCGCATCGACGCCGTCGATCGTCAGCGGCTCATTCGCCAAAAGCGGCGCGGTCAATCGCTCGCCGCCGTCAAACTCGCGAGTTGATAGTTGGCCTTTGAGCAACGGTACCGAGAAATAGACGTCGTCGCGGGTCAGCACCGCGCCCTCGGCGAGATCGCGCTTGGCATAGACGCCGCGAACCAGCGCATCGAGATATCGCCGCTCGCCCTCGGGCACCGTGCGCCGCTCGACCGGCGCGCCACCGCACATTTCGCGCGCTTTCTTGAAGGCACGGAACCAGATGTCGGCCTGCTCGGGTTTGGTGCAATAGGGGCTGACCGGAATGCCGTCATAATCGATGTCGATATGACGTTCGAACGTGCGCGCGCCCTTGGCGTAGGCGATCATGATCGAATCGTGCCAGTCGCGCTGCTCGTGGGTCGAGAAACCGATCGTGACGTTAGGGTAGCGGGCACGTAAATGGTCGATCTGGTTGAGCTCGAGGTCGCCATCCTCCGATGGGTAGAGCGATACGCAATGATTAAGCGCAAACGGGATGCCGCGACTGGTGAAAAAGGACACGAGCGTATCGATATGATCGAGATCGGCGCCGCCCGACGAGGCGATCACGGGGAGGCCGGCCGCAGCGATCTTCTCTAGCAAGCTGCGGTCGCGGATATCGGAGCTGGCGATCTTGAGGATATCGACGCCAAATTCGACGCATTTGTCGACCGACGCTTCGTCGAATGGGGTGACCATCGTCACCATGCCAACGTTGCGCACCGCCTCGACCAGGGTACGAAGTTCGTTCCAGTGGAGCTTGGTATCAAGAGTCTTCTTGATGTAGCGGATGTCGGTGCGGTCGCGATAATCGGCGTGGACGAAGCTGTCGACGTCGCGAAATTGCAGCTTGATCGCGGCATGGACGTCGTTGAATCGCACCACCCGGGCGAAATCGCTGACGATCTTCAGCCCGCGATCGAGCTTGCCCCAGTGATTGTTCGCCAGTTCGAGCACGAACAGATCGTTGAAAATGGAAGCGGACACGCAAATTCTCCCTAGGGTCACGCGGCTATAAAGCGCTTAATCGTTTCTGTCGCATAATGCAGATGGGCTTGCTCCAGCCCCGGATAGAGGCCAATCCAGAACGTCCGTTCGGTCACGATATTCGCATTGGTCAACTCCCCAACCACGCGATAGTCGCGACCGCGCATGTACGGCTGGCGGATCAGATTGCCGCCGAACAGCAGGCGCGTCCCGATGCGTGCTGCATCGAGATGCTGGATCAGCGCATCGCGGGTCACGGGTGAACCTTCCCTGAGCGTGATCGGATAGCCGAACCAGGACGGCTGGCTGTTTGGCGTTGGCTCGGGAAGGATAAGCACATCCTCGATCGGCTTGAGCATTTCGGTCAGCGCTTCGAAATTGCGCTGGCGAGCGGCAATGAAGCCATCGAGCCGATCGAGCTGGGCGAGGCCGACCGCGGCCTGCATGTCGGTGATCTTCAGATTATAGCCGCAGTGGCTGTAGGTATATTTATGGTCGTAGCCCATCGGCAGCTGGCCGAGCTTGCGGCAGAAACGCTTGCCGCAGGTATTGTCCATGCCGGGCTGGCACCAGCAATCGCGGCCCCAGTCGCGCATCGATTCGATCACCCGCTTGAGCATCGGCTTATCGGTGAACACCGCGCCGCCTTCGCCCATCGTAATGTGATGCGCCGGGTAGAAGCTCAAGGTGCCGATGTCGCCGAAGGTGCCGACACCCTGGCCATTGTAGGTGGCGCCCAAGGCGTCGCAGCAATCCTCGACCACCCACAGGTCGTACTTCCTGGCGACGCGCATGACTTCGCCCAGGTCGAACGGATTGCCGAGGGTGTGCGCGATCATGATCGCGCGGGTGCGGTCCGACACCGCTGCCTCGATCATCGCCGGGGCGATATTATAGGTCGGGATGTCAACGTCGACGAACACCGGGACGAGACCATATTGCAGCGAAGGATTGACCGTGGTCGGGAAGCCGGTGGCGACGGTGATTACCTCGTCTCCCGGCTTGAGCGCATCGCCACGGAGATAATGCGAGGTCAGCGACGAGAGCGCGAGGAGGTTGGCCGAGGAGCCGCTGTTGGTGGTCAGTGCATGGCGCACCCCGAGCCGGGCGGAAAGCTTGTCCTCGAACGCGGCGTTGAAGCGGCCGGTGGTCAGCCAGAAATCGAGCGCGCTGTCGACCAGAGACTGCATGTCCGACGCGCCATAGACCTTGCCCGACACCGGCACCGGGCTTGTCCCCGGGACGAAGGCGCGCGGGGCATGGTGACGGCGGGCATATTCGCCGACCAGGTCGAGGATCAGGGCGCGCAGGCCGGGCTCGTCCGACTGCTCGGCGATCGCCTGCAGGTCGCGGGTCGCGAGAAGGTCGGTCACGCCCAAATCGTTTGTCCCACTGTCTTCGACCTCTCGTAATCCTGTATCTGCCCAACGCTCGTTGCCTGGGCATCGGTCCCGGCGGCGACCGCCTTGTGCCATTCGGCGACGAGCCCCAGCGCGCGCTCGAGCGGCAGGCGCGGTGCCCAGCCGAGCGAGGTACGTGCTTTCGAGCAATCCAGCTTCAACAGATTGGCTTCGTGCGGCTGGTCGAGATCGGGCGAATCCCAGCCCTCGGCGCCCCACGCGTCGAGCAATTGATCGGCCACCCAGGCGACCGGCCTGGCATCATCCTCGGTTGGACCGAAATTCCAGGCAGAAGCTATCGCATCCTCGCCGTCGAGCAGGCGCTGGCCAATCAACAGGTAACCCGACAGCGCATCGAGCACGTGCTGCCAAGGGCGGATCGCTTGCGGATTGCGGATCTGTGGTCGCTTGCTGGCGAGCATCGCGCGGACGATGTCGGGGACCAGCCGATCCGCGGCCCAATCGCCGCCGCCGATGACATTGCCGGCGCGGACCGACGCGACGAGCGGACCATTAGCAAAATAAGAGCGGCGGAAGGAGGCGATCGCCAGCTCGGCGGCACCCTTGCTGCTGCTATAGGGGTCGTGCCCACCCATCGGGTCACTCTCGCGATAGGGCCACACCCATTCGCGATTCTCGTAACATTTGTCGCTGGTGACGCAGACGATGGCGCGGACGCTGTCGATCCGGCGGCAGGCGTCGAGCAGATGGACCGTGCCCATGACGTTGGTGGCGTAGGTCGCGACCGGGTCGGCGTAGGAAGCGCGAACCAGCGGCTGCGCGGCGAGGTGGAAGATGAGCTCGGGCCGGGCCTCAGCGATAGCGTGCTCGAAGGCGGCCGGATCGCGGATGTCTCCCTCGACGTGGGTGATTATCTCGGCGAGGCGGGCGTGCTCGAACAGGCTGGGGCTGGTCGCCGGCAGCGCGAAGCCGGTGACCTCGGCGCCGAGCTGGTGCAGCCACAGCGCCAGCCAGCCGCCTTTGAAGCCGGTATGGCCGGTGAGCAGCACGCGGCGGCCCTGCCAGGTGGCGGACTTCACCAGCATTTCCACGGCGCCCCGCTGGCCCATAATTCCTCGAGATGAACCTTGTCGCGCAGCGTATCCATCGGTTGCCAGAAACCGGCGTGGCGATAGGCCATCAATTCGCCGTCCGCCGCCAGCCGCTCAAGCGGTTCACGCTCCCAAGGCGTGTCGGGGCCGTCGATAAGGTCGAGCACCGACGGATCGGCAACGAAGAAGCCGCCGTTGATCATCGCCCCGTCGCCATCGGGCTTTTCACGGAAGTTGCGCACCCGGTCGCCGTCGAATTCGATCGCGCCGAACCGGCCCGGCGGGGCAACGGCGGAGATAGTGGCGCGCTTGCCGTGGGCGCGGTGAAAGGCGATCAGCGCGGTGATGTCGATCGAGGCGAGGCCGTCGCCATAAGTGAAGCAGAACGGCTCGCCGTCATTCAGATAGGGCCGGATCGCCTTCAGTCGCCCGCCGGTCTGGGTGTCTGCGCCGGTCTCGACCAGGGTGATCTTCCATGGTTCCGATCGCTGCTGGTGAACCTCGATCGCATTGTTCTTGAGATCGATCGTGACGTCGGCCGTATGGAGGAAGTAATTGGCGAAATATTCCTTGATCAGATAGCCCTTGTAGCCGAGGCAGACGATGAAGTGGTTCACGCCGTGGGCTGAATAGAGCTTCATGATGTGCCAGATGATCGGCATCCCGCCGATCTCGATCATCGGCTTGGGGCGAATCGCGGTTTCCTCCCCCAAACGGGTTCCCAGTCCGCCGGCAAGAATGACCGCTTGCACCGCTTGTTTCTCCACGAAAAATTTCCACCCGCCCCGTGGCGCTTGGGGGCGACCGTGACGCCGATTAAACGAAAAGTAAAAAAGCCAATGCTGGCCAACACTTAGCCTTATCGCCCGGCACGCTTGATGACCACAAAAAATGAATCCGCACAGGCAAACCGAGGTCAGCGGCGGGGCAATGCCACGATCCGCACCACCGGTCCACCGCTACGGCCCGGCACCGGTCGGAACAGGGCAATTGTCCGCCCGCCGGCAAGCAGGCGGTGATAAGCGGCGACTTCGGCCGGGTAGCGGCTGCGCTCAAGCTGGTAGAGGTCGTAATAGGCCAGTACCGCAAAGTCGGCGCGGCAGGTTTCAAGGCGGTTCTGAGCGACATTGCCGAGGTCGATGATCGGGCTTGCACCGCGCAAGGACTGGACCTCGTCGAAATCGACCCCGCCGCGCAGGAGCGCAACGCCATCGACGCAACCGGCGCTGCCAATCGGGAACAGGATGGTCCACGGCCGCTCGCGCAGGCTGAGCTCGAGATGCTCGAACAAGACGCGGCCGCCGGTCGGGAAATTGGTGCTGGCCCAGCGCGCCGCCCGGGCGCGTGTATCGTTGCCACGTTCCCGCGACTGGGCGATCGCCGCCATGACAGGGGCGGCGCCGACAGCGAGGGCCAAAGCGGCAATGGCGAAGCGATTGGCGAGCAGTCGCGCAATCGAGACGATGGCGAAGCCGGCGCCGATACACAGCATCGGCATCACCGGCAGTACCCAGCGCGACCAGATCAAATTCTGGGTGCAGATCAGGCCGAGGAACAGCAAGGTAGCGGGGATCATCGTCCAGCGCGCGACCGGGCTGCGGCTCGCCGAAAATGCGAGGCCGGCGAGGGCGAGGGTGAGACCGACGACGCCCATCGACCCGGCGACCGGATCGCCGAGGTAATAGAAGAGATTGTCGACGAAGGTGCCGCCGTTATGGGCAAGGTGGCCAGCCTTCACTTCGCCGCTGATGTTGGCGAGGACGGTCGGCCAGTCGAGGAAGATGTAGGGCGAGGCGAGGAAGATGGCGGCCAGCGCGGCGACCCCGGCGGCGATTAGCCACCATGAGGGCAGGCGCTCCTTCAGGCTGGCCAAAACGAAAGCGCCGATCACCGCAATGAACACAGTGGCGGCGGGCCATTTGGTGGCCGTGGCAAGGCCAGCGAAGGCCCCGGCGATGAGCAAGTCGCGCAAGCGGCGATGCTCGACGGTTCGCACTGCGAACATCATGCAGGCGAGCATGAACACGCTGGCGTTGATGTCGGTGCGGATGACCTGCGACCAGGCGATGTGGAGGGAATTGATGGCGAGCAAGGCGGCGGCGACGAGGCCGGCCGCGGTGCCGTGGAAGCGGCGGCCAAGGTAATAGGTCAGGCCGACGCACAGGGTGCCGATTAGCGCCATCGCCACGCGGGCGGGGACGAATAGCAGGGCCGGGTCGGCATAGGCTGCGCGGGAGAAATCGGCGATATCGGTGTAGCGACCTGAAGCCAGCCCGACCGAGGCGACCGCCGCGTCGATCGCGGCGACGAGATAGATGGTGGTCGAACCGGGGTGGCCGAACCAGCCGGGGTTGAGCGTCCCTTCGGCCAACATCCGTAATGCCGTGATCATGAAGATCGGCTCGTCCGGGTCGTACATGCTGGGCAGGCCGAAGCCGATATTGTGGAGCCGCCAGCCAAGCGCGACCAGCAGAATTGCTGCAAGCGCGATTCTCCTTTGGGCGCGCTTGGCGATCACGATTGTCCGGCTTTCCTGATGGCGTTCACCGCGCCCTAGGGCAGCGGCGACCGGCCAACAAGGCAGCGCGAACTACAGCCAGAACGGCTCCGGCTGGACGTGCCAGCTGGTGGGCACGGGGGTGGCGGCATTGGCGTCGTTGGGGGTGAAGCCGCCGGTGGCGGTGCCGAGCCAGTTCGACAGCGTGCCGTCGGTGTGGCGCCACAATATGTCGTCGCGGCCGTCGCCGTTATAGTCGCCGACCGCCACCACGCTCCACGCCAGCGGCACGTTGGTGCCCGACACGCCGCCATTGTTGACGAAGCCGCCATTGGCCTGCCCGAGCCAGTTGCTGAGCGTGCCATCGGTGTGGCGCCACAAGATGTCGTCGCGCCCGTCGCCGTTGAAATCGCCCGTGCCGGCGATCTTCCACGCCGGATCGACCATGGTCAGCGCGACCGCATCGTTGAGCGTGAAGCCGCCAGTGGCGGTGCCGAGCCAGTTGGAGAGCTGGCCATTGTCATTGCGCCACAGCACGTCGTCGCGCCCGTCGCCGTTGAAATCGCCGGTGCCCGCGACATGCCAATTGGTCGGTGCGAAGCGCGCGGCATTGGCGTCATTGGCGGTGAAGCCGCCGACCGCGGTGCCGAGCCAGTTGCTGACCGTGCCGTCATTATGGCGCCACAAGATGTCGTCGCGCCCGTCGCCGTTGAAATCGCCGATGCCGACCACATGCCACGCGGTGGGGACGACCGCGGCGGCATTGGCGTTGTTCTGAGTGAAGCCGCCGGCTGCCGTGGCCAGCCAGTTGGAGATCTGGCCATCGACGTTGCGCCACAAAATATCGTCGCGGCCGTCGCCGTTGAAATCACCGGCGCCGGCAATCTGCCACGCCACCGGAACGACCGCGGCGGCATTGGCATTGTTCTGGACGAACCCGCCATTGGCCTGGCCGAGCCAGTTGGACATCTGGCCATCGACATTGCGCCACAAAATGTCGCTGCGCCCGTCGCCGTTGAAGTCGTTGCGGGCGTCGTTGGTGGTCGGGGCGATACCGCCGGGATAGACCGTGGGCGTCGGCGCCGTCGGAATGACCCGATCGGCGATTGCGGCGACACCGAAAGTGAAGTGGCTCGCCGAGATGTTGGCCAGCAATTGGTTCGCCAGGATCAGTGTCGCGCCGGCCCCGAAAGTGACCACGACATCATTGCCGACCTGCTGGATGCTCGACCAGGCGGAATAGCCGCGGACGTGGATCTGATCGACTCCGGGGGCGAAGTCGGTGATCGTGTCGACCCCGAACCCGGTTTCGTATCGGAAGATGTCGGCACCGACGCCGCCGGTAAGAATGTCGTTCCCGCCGCCACCGGACAGGAGATCGTTGCCAAAGCCGCCAAGCAAGGTCTGCGCCCCCAGGCCGGCGAGCAATTGGTCATTGCCTTCATTGCCGCGGATCGTCCCGGTCACGGTGCCGAGGCGGCCGTCGTAAACATCGTTCGACCCGCCCAGATCGACACTGCCCTGAATCGAGCCGGTGTTGACGATGGTCGCGAAATGATTGTCGCCCGACCCCCCAACCAGGTAGATGTCGCCGATCAACGAGCCGCTGTTGTAGATCGACAGCATGCCAGTGTAGCCATAATCAGCTTGATAGGTCGTTCGGATCGAAAACTCGCCCTCGATCGTGCCGCTGTTAAAGATGTCTGCATTGCCGCCCCAGCTGACCAGCAGCCCGGCGCTGTCCTGGGTTGCCGTATTGTCGCTGACGCGGATCGTGCCCCGATTTACGAGCCAGGTATTGGGCGCCATCGGATGGGCGCCGGTGACGAATTCGAAGCCGGCGCTTCTCCCCCCGCCTTCGATCAGGATATCGCCGCTGTTGAAGATGTGGCCGGCGGTATAGCTGGCACCAAGCGTGGTGGTGCCCAACGCGCGGCCGGCGGCCTGGACATGCAGCGTGCCGATGTTGCTGATCTGGCCACCGTAATCGACCCCAAAGGCCACCGCATCGCCGGCCAGGCTGGTGACATTCATCGTGCCGAGATTCCACACATTCTGGACCGCATAGACGCCGACGATGGCCGAGTTATCCGACTGAACGTCGATCACGCCGGTCGACAGGTTGACGACGTCGACGCCGGAATTGGAATTGCCGAACCAGTCCGACCGGACCCCATAGGCGGTGGCGCTGGTGTCGGAAACGTGCAGCGAATAACTGCCGCTGTTGTAGAAATCAGCCGCGCCGCCGCCGGAATCGGCCAGGATGATGCCGATTCCCCGGCGGAGGACGTCGCCGGTCTCGAACGGCGCGGGATTGTCGATCGTCAGCCGGTTCCCCGGATTGAGAGTCAAAGTCGCGCTCTGGATTACGATCGTCTGGTCTTGGGCGACCGGGACGTTCGAAAGCTGGGTCGCCGAATAGGTCACTCCGGCCTGAACGGTTGCCAACTGGACGTTGCGCAAGGTCACGCGATCGGTCGCCGATAGAATCAGCACGACATCCGAGCCCACCTGGCTGATTGACTGCGCACCCGAAAAGCCATGAATTCCAAGCGTATCGCCGACGGCGAAATCCTGCACCACGTCGGCGCCGTCGCCGAGGCTGAACAGGAAAATGTCGTTACCCGACCCGCCAGTCATGACGTCGTTGCCGCGTTCCCCGCGAAGCACGTCATCGCCGCCACGACCGTCGAGTTGGTCGGCTCCACCGGCACCGATGATCAGATTACCAACGGAAGAGCCTAAAAGGATATCGTTGCCATGCGAGCCGATGACATCCTCGATCCCGATCAGCGTATCATTGCTTTGCCCGTCGCTCGCGCTGCCTGCGGCGAGATCGACCGTCACCGGGAACGGCGATTCGGAAAAGGAGACGGTGTCGAAGCCCGCGCCGCCGTCGATGGCATCGTTGCCAAGACCGCCGTCGAGGAAATCGTCGCCCCCGCCGCCGGACAGATTGTCGCTGCCAATATCGCCATAAAAGGTCTCGACCCCGGCGCCGCCGATCAGCGTGTCGTTGCCATTGCCACCTTCGACCGTGCCATGATGCACGCCAGTGGCGCCTTCGTAGCGATCATTGCCGTCCTCGAGCAATGTCGCGCCGCTCATGGTGCCGCTGTTCTGGACGACGTCGTTGCCCGCGGCGAGCATCACCGCGCCCTCGATGATCCCGCTGTTATGAAGAATGTCGACGGCCTGGTAGGCGTCTGACCCGGACCGGATAAAGGTGTCGGCGTAGATCGCGATGTCGGCGACAATCGTACCGCTGTTATAGTGGTGATATTCGATGCCGGTCCGTTCGCCGATATATACGCCGATGCTCGCGTAAGGCGAACTGGCCGTGACTTGGGCGGTGATCGTCCCGCTATTGTTGAAGAACGAGCCAAGCATGTCGACCCAATAGAGTCCGATGGCGGACTGGCCGCCGGTGACATTGATGGTTCCGCGATTGTCGGCGGTCCCGTCGACATAGGCGCCGGTCGCGTCACGCGCGGCGGTAACGGTGATCGTCCCGTAGTTGAGCACCGACCCGCCGCCCTGGCCAATTGCGTCGCCGCCATCGGACTGGACGGTGATCAGACCATCATTACGGAAATTCGACACCGCGCGCACGCCATAGGCATGGATGCCGACAGGCACCGCGCGAACCTGCACGCTTCCATCGCTGGCGTTGAGGAAGCTGCTAGTCCCCGCATAGGGCCCGCCATAGACGCCGACCGCCACGCCCATCCCCGGCATCGTCAGAAGTGACGAGATGGTCCCGTGATTGACCAAATTGTTTGTCGTAGAAACGGCGAAGGTGAAGGCAGCACTGTTCCCGTCAACCGGCGTGACATCGACTTCGGAACGCGTCGTGCCCGCCGCGATCGTCAGGTCGCCCGAGACGATCGTGCCCCAATTGGCCACGGCGTGCGGGTTGTATCCTCCGAAATTCGCCGACGTGAATTGGGCAAGGCTAGTGTTGAGGAAACGCACGACCGCTTCTTGCGCAAACTGGACCGCGTCATATCCCTGACGGTGGAACCACATTTCCACGTCATTGCCGACCTGGCGAAGCTCGACATGGCCCCTGACGAACGGGTCGAACCCCGGCACGGCGAAGATATTGGCATCGCCTAGAGGCGACTCAAGGAATACCCGCAGGTCGAAGACGTCACCGCCATTGCCGGTGGCGAAGTCGGTAACGACCAACGGTCCGTGGATGTTGTAGGACGAGGCCCATTCGATCCGGTCCTGTCCGGCACCCAGTGTCAGCGGCCCGAATGCATGGACCATACGCACGATGTCGTTGCCGGCACCAAGGTCGACCGAATAGCCCTGGCGGATCCAGCCATTGCCGATGGTGACGAGGTCATTGCCGTCCCCGGCCGACAGGCTCCCCAGCGTCGGCGCCAGCGAATCATGATATATCGAGATATTGATCGTGTCGTTGCCGGTCCCGCCGAAGACCGTGTCGATTCCAAACCAGTCATAGATCAGATCGTCGCCGTCGCCGCCGTCGACCGTGTCGATGCCGAACTCGCCGTCGAGATTGTCCGATCCGGCCCCGCCGTTCAGCTGATCGTTGCCAGCGCCGCCGCGCAACTGATCGTTGCCATTGCCGCCGGAAAGCGTGTCCGCGCCGTCATGCCCCGACAGCATGTCGTTGCCGTCGAGACCGTTCAGCTGATCGTCGCCGCCATTCCCGTAGAGAACGTCGACCCCCGCCGTGCCCGTAAAAATGTCGCCGCCGCTGCCGCCTGACTGCGTCGGATGGAAAGGCTCATAGCCGATATTGAACGGGGTGAAGGCGGCCGGAGTGGTGTTCGCGAACACGATCAGGGTTTGAAAAAGCGGAATAGAGGTGTGGGTGTTGAACGTCCTCACCTGAAGCTCGGTATTGGCGCCGACCTGCACCAGCCGCGCGTCGCCCTCGTAGAAGGGGTTGTAATCAGGGTCGCCGTTCATGCAGATTTGCTCGACGTAGCCGGCCCACTCGAGCCGGTCCCCGCCCGCTCCGGTAGTGAAATCCTGGACGATGATCGGATCGATTCCGGTGCTCGAAAGGTCAAGCGCCAGTTCAAGCACGTCGGCGCCGGCCCCGAGGGTGACGTAGGTTCCGCGGTTGGGCGCGTCGCGCAGGATGAGGCGATCGTTGCCCGCGCCGAGGTCGACATTCACCAGGCCCTCATACCAGGCCACGTCGACGACGTCATTGCCGGTTCCGGCATCGATGGTGACGGTTTTCAGCCCGGCAATGAACGAGTCGTATCGCGCCAGGATGATCCGATCGTCGCCAGCACCGCCGATCAGCATATCATTGCCTGACAGGCGATCCTCGATCAGATCGTTGCCATCGCCGCCATTGAGCGTGTCGGAAGCAAACGTGCCGATGAGATGATCATTGCCGGCGGTCGTGGTGCCGACGTTGAGCCCGGACACCGATCCGTCGGGCGCATAGCCATTGAAGTTGAATGCCGTCAGGCTGCTCGCACTGACGTTGAGCAGGCGGGCGACCTGAATCCATTCCTGGTTCGACCCGCTGGCATCGTAGTCGAGCATGATGATGGTGTCGGCCCCGGACTGGCGAAGCGACAAATATCCGCCTGAAAACGGATTGGCGATCCCGTCCCAGCCGCTGCCCAGGGCGCTCTGCATGACCTCGCCAAGATGCAGGACGTCGCCGCTGTTGCCGACGGCAAAGTCGGTGATGACCATCGTGTCCGGATTGCTCAGTCCACGAAAATTGAAATAAATGAACGAGACATGGTCCTGACCCGCGCCGAGCGTAAGATAGACCGAGAATAGTCCGCGCGGGACTTCGAAGCGGTCGTTGCCGGCGCCAAGATCGACGTTTAGCGATCCGCCATCCGCATTGACGATCCGGACGAAATCGTCGCCGTCGCCGCCGTTGACGGTGAGGGCGGTGACACCGGCGCCTTGGGGGCGATTGATGTCGATCGTATCGTTGCCGGCACCGCCGTCAAGCACATCGTTGCCGACCGGATCGAGCAAAATATCATCGCCATCCCCGCCGCGGAGAACGTCATTGCCGTAGCCGCCGTCGAGGATGTCGTTGCCGCTTCCGCCGTCGAGCACGTCACCGACCGCGCTGCCGGTCAGCCGGTCATTGCCGCCAAGGCCATTGACGGTGGATCCGGCCGGGTCGGCATGCAGCCACTCCGATCCGGCGGTGCCACTAATGATGGTGCGCAGCGGGGCGCTGCCATCGGGTGCGAATCCGGCGAAATTGTAGGCGGTGAGAGCGCCGATGGTAACGTTCGACAGGCGGACGACTTCGCGATCGTACCAGCCGCTGGTTTCCGGCCCGGCCGCGCCGTCGAGATCGATCCGGACGATGACATCGGCCCCCGACTGCACCAGCACCAGATGGCCGCTTGCGAACGGATTGGCGGCATGGGGAAAGGTCGCGAGCAGGATGTGGACGAGCCCGCCAAGATCGAGGATGTCCCCGCCCGCTCCGGCGGTGAAATCGGTCACTACCAGTGGCTGCGTGTCAATGTAGCGAAGGCCGCTGCCGTAGGCAGTGTCGAGCACGATTCGGTCGGCGCCGCTGCCGGTGGTGATCGTTGCGGTCAGTCCGTAATAGACCGCCCGAACAGTTAGAAGATCCGATCCGGCACCAAGGTCGATGGTGTAGGTGTAGAGCCCGGCGCGATCGATCTCGACCACGTCCGCGCCATCGCCGGCATTGATCACGTTGGTCCAGGCGATGTCCCGATAGATGGTCCCGAAATTGGCGTAATTGCTGACCTGGATGAAATCATTGCCAGCGCCGCCGTTGAGTACGTTGTTGCCATTGGAATCGATCAGGATGTCATCGCCGTCGCCGGCATTGATCACATCGTCGCCCCAGCCGCCTTCGATCACATCATTGAGTGGTGATCCGGTAAGAAAATCGTCAGCTTGGCTTCCAATGATAGTCGGCAAACTCACCCCCACTCGGCCACTCAACGCAAGATCGGCGCCCCGCAATCCGATAAGGACCGCGAGGCGCCGATGCAAAATCTAGCTCCTAAATCGCTAACTGCAATTAAATAAAGCGGTTTACGCCGTCCCGACCTTAAAGGAAGAACGCTTCCGGCTGGACTTCCCAGCTAACCGGTACGGCGGCGGCAGCATTGGCGTCGTTGGGGGTGAAGCTGCCGTTGGCGTTGCCCAGCCAGTCGGTCACCGTGCCGTTGGTGTTGCGCCACAAGATGTCGTCGCGCCCGTCGCCGTTATAATCGCCGACCGCAACCACGCTCCACGCCAGCGGCACGAACGTCCCGGCGATGGCGCCATTGTTGATGAACCCACCATTGGCCTGGCCGAGCCAGTTGCTGAGCTGGCCATTGTCGTTGCGCCACAAGATGTCGTCGCGCCCGTCACCGTTGAAGTCGCCGGTGCCGACCACGTGCCAGGCGGTATCGACATTGGTCAAAGCGATGGCATCGTTGAGGACGAAGCCGCCATTGGCCTGGCCGAGCCAGTCGCTGATCTGGCCATTGGAATTGCGCCACAGGATATCGTCACGCCCGTCGCCGTTGAAATCGCCAGTGCCGACCACGGACCATGAGGTGGGGACGAAGCGGGCGGCATTGGCGTCGTTGGGGGTGAAGCCCCCGGCCGCGGTGCCAAGCCAGTCGCTGACCGTGCCGTCGCTGTTGCGCCACAGGATGTCGTCGCGCCCGTCGCCGTTGAAATCGCCGGTGCCGACCACCTGCCATGCAACCGGTACGACCGCCGCGGCATTAGCATTGTTCGGCAAGAAGCCGCCGGATGCGGTGCCGAGCCAGTTGGAAAGCTGGCCATCGGTGTTGCGCCACAGGATATCGTCGCGCCCGTCGCCGTTGAAGTCGCCGGTGCCCGCGACCTGCCATGAGGTCGGGACGACCGAGGCGGCATTGGCATTGTTCTGGACGAAGCCGCCGGTCGCGGTGCCGAGCCAGTTGCTGAGCTGGCCATCGACGTTGCGCCACAAAATATCGCTGCGCCCGTCGCCGTTGAAGTCGTTGCGCACGTCGGCGATCGGTCCGACTACCGCCTGAATGGCCAGCTGAACCCCGCCGCCGACCGCGGCCGAGGCAACCAATGTGCCCGATATGCCACCGGTCAGGGTCAGCGACCCGCCGGTATAGGTCAGGGTCGATCCGACGAGATTGAAGGTGAAGCCCGCAAGCGTCGCATCGGTGAAGACGATAGTGTCGCCCGTCGCGAAGTCGGTGATGGTATCGCCGCTGAGGCTGGACGCGGTATCGCGGATGATGTCCGCACCCGCGCCGCTGGTCACCGTGTCGACACCAAACCCGCCGATCAGCGTGTCATTGCCGTCCTGGCCATTGAGCACGTCGTTGCCAAAATTGCCGTTCAACACATTATCGGCGCTATTGCCGGTCAGCGTGTCATTGCCGCTGCCGCCGACCGCATTCTCGATCAGCGTGCCAAAAGCGATCGAAACGTTGCCGATCCCGCCGCCGACGTTTGAGAAGGTCTCCGACGTCAGGTTGATGACCTGATTGGCGCTGTATCCGGAATAGTTCAGTGTATCGATGCCGCCGCTGTCAAAGACGGTGTAGGTCGAAACAGTCCCTTCGAACGCGGTGTAGACGCTGCGACCAGACGAGTTGACGAAACCATAAGTGGTATCGCCAGTGCGGGTCGTGGTCGACAGGCCGTATAGCGTCGCCATCCCTCGGATATCGGCGATCATCGGGGTCGACACGAGGTCGTAAGTGAAGCCCAGATTGGCGAAATAGCTGTTATCCTGCTGGTCAAAGTAGGACATGATGGTCGTCGGCCAGCCATCATTGGCGAACAAGGCGTCGTCAGCATATGTGGCGGTGGTATTGTAAAAGCCGCCATGCCCCAGCCCGAGCGCGTGACCAATTTCGTGGATGTAGGTCTGGAACGAATAGGAGTTAAGCGAGGTGCCGTTCGATACCAGCCACTGGGTCGAAACATTGACGTGGGCCGACGAGGTGATGCCGCCCGACCGGATGCTGGTCGAAAAAGCCCCGCTTTCATTGTCGTCGAACGTGATCTGGCCGCCGGTGGTGACCTCGTTGAAAGTGATGCCGATGATATCGGACCACAGCAGCAAGGCTTCGCGCGCCAACGTCACTCCGGAAGCGGTCAGCGCGGTCAGGTTGACCGAAATTGAACCGCCTTGCGTGGCGGCGAAATGATGGCTCTCGCCGCCCCAGTAACCGTGGGTGAGATGAGTCGCGATGGTCGCATAATCGGCGACTGGCGGCGGGGTCCAGGTCACGACCGAAAGTTGGTAGGTGCCGGCATATGCGTTGTTGAAGGCGCCAACGTCGATGTAATAGGTGCCGCTGGAAGGGGCGGTGAATACCAGCCTGGAATCGCGCACCACGCCGGAACTGATGTCGTCATTCTCGGCCAGCAAGACACCGGCGGAGTTGCGGATCGAGACAAGCGAATCCTCCAGCGTGATGCCATCCACCGAAATGACGATCTTCTGTCCCGCGACCAACTCGATCCGGACCCAATCGTGATCGCCAATCACCTCCAGCACATCGTTGACCGGCGCGCCGTCGACGGTGATCACGGAAGTGGTCGTCTGATTACCTGGAATGTCCGGCATGTACCCGCCCTATGCTGAAGCCCGAATGTTCGATCATGTCGATGCGGACTGGTTGATTAATAGTCGTCCTACTGAAAGCTCGATAATTCGTTAAGATACGTTGCCCTGCTTTAGCGGGATGCGGCGCGCGCCACCTCGCCGACCAGACTGTTGGCGAAGCGCTCGAGCGACCCCTTGGTCATGCCGCGATCGCTGATGCTGAAGGTTTGTTCGGGCAATGTCTTGCCATCGGCAGTGGTCAGGATGGCGGTCAACATCGACGGTCCGCGGACCTGGACCTCGACCTTGAAGCGGCGATCTGGCAGCTGGGCCGCGGCAGCGCGAGCGAGCGCTGCGCAAAAGGCATCTGCCCCACCCGATTCAGCCGGTAATTTGTCGCCGCCGATGACCCGGCATTCAACCATTTGCTTGGAGGGTGAATTCATGGCGCAGGCGCTCCCGGAAAAAGAGGCGGTCGCTAGCGACAATGAAATATAGGCAAATTTAGCCCGCATTCGAATCCCCGACCCACTCAATCAAAATCGCCTATCGGCAATTCTTCATGATGACAATAGAGCAAATGCTATCAGTGACTTAGCATTAACTGGGGATGACCGGACAAGCCCATGACAAGCGGCGCGTTTCCGTATCGCCGCGACTATGCTTAAGGATTGGTCGATGCGCATCACGGTGATCGGTTCGGGAGCCATTGGGAGCTTGTATGGCGGGTGGCTGCTGGCGGCCGGAGCCGACGTTGCCTTTGTCGCGCGTGGGTCCCGGTTCGACCAGATGGGGCGTGATGGGCTGGCGATCTGCGGCGACGCCGGCAGTCTATCGTTCCCCCACGTCACCGTGGCACGCAACGCCGCCGACCTGCGGGCAGCCGACGTGTTGATCTTCGCTGTCAAACTTTACGATCTCGACGAAGCAGCGCGCGCTGCGGCGAGCGCGCTGGCGCCGGGCGGGTTGGTGGTGGGGCTGCAGAACGGGGTGGATTCGGCGGAGCGGTTGAGCGCGGTGTTCGTGTCCGATCAAGTGATGGTCGGCCCGGTGTATAGCGCGGCGACCCTCGAGCCTGACGGGATCGTCCGCTACGGCGGGCAGCGCAATGATGTGACGATCGGCAATACAAGCGGCGTCGTTCATCCTTATGCCGACCGGCTGGTCGAGGTGTGGCGCGAGGCCGGGGTTAATGCGTCCATTTCCGACGACATCACGGCGACATTGTGGACCAAGTTCCTGTTCCTCGCGACCAATGCCGCGCTGACTTGTCTTTCCCGGCAGCCGGCCGGGGTGGTCTATCATGATCCGCTTTTGCTCGATCTCGCCAAGCGGTCGATTGCCGAGATAGCGGCGATCGCCGCGGCGGACGGGGTGCGGCTGGCAGCTGGCGCCGAAGCCGACGCGCTGGCGATCCTCAAGGGCTTCCCTCCCGGGGTGGTTGCCTCGATGCGGCAGGATCTCGATGCCGGTCGGCGGCTGGAGCTGGAGGGGATCAGCGGAACGATCGTCCGGCTCGGGCGAAAGCATGGGATCGCCACGCCGGTGCACGACGTCGCTTACGCCTGCCTCAAGCCATTCGCCGACGGGCAATGATCGCCGACCTCCACGCCCGGGAAGGGGGCGCGGGGATCGGCGTCCTTCGGTACTGAAGCTCACTAACGCGCGCTGACCCGGATGGCGGTTGCGGTGAACGGGGCGCCACTGCCCAACGCCAGGTTGCCTGACCGCGACACCGCTTCGGCGATTTGCGGCGCAGCCTCGTCCCACGCTTTGTCTTCGCAGGCATAATAGCCACGATCCTGCAGGCCATCGCGGCCGATATCGCGCAGGCACACCCGTTCGACTGCGGCGCCGACGCGGTGTTTGAGGCTCCGCTGGTCGCGCGCATTGGCCAGGTCGAGCTGGGCGAACGACACCAGTTCGGTGCGGGCATTCACGGCTTCGCCATAAATGGTCACCGGACGGTCCTGTGCCGAGGCCGACGACGGTGCCAGCGAGGCGGTGGCGGCAAGCGCGGCAACTATCGCCGCGGCCTTGGTGAGTTGAAACTTCACGGACATGGCAACTCTCCCTTCTGAGTGCCGGCAGGGGGATGCCGGCAGGAGGAAGATGCGCTTAATGAAGAGCCGCCGCATTCGGGCTTCGACTGAAGCGAGCGGCGATTTCGCCTAACGCCGGAATCGCCTCCGAAACGACAACTTGCGTGGACCAATGGACGAACGGGGGCTGCGAACGGCGGGAAATCGCGGCATAAAGGGGCGATGAAGATCACCATTATCGGGGCGGGCGCGATCGGCGGCTGGGTCGCAGGGCGACTCGCATTGGCCGGGCATGAGGTGTCGCTGCTGGCGCGCGGCGCGACCGCCGATGCGTTGGCGGACGGAATTACGATCGTCGAGCGCGGCGAGGAGGTCACCGCCCGCCCGCGGATCGTCACAGATCCCGGCGAACTGGGCGCGCAGGAATTCGCCATCTTCGCGGTCAAGACGCCGGCATTGGCCGAGACGGCGGAGGCGGCGCGGCCGCTGATCGGGCCGGATACGATCATCGTGCCGATGATGAACGGGGTGCCGTGGTGGTTCATGGAAGGCGCGCCGCTGGCCAGCGTCGATCCCGGCGGGCGGATCGCCGCTGCCTTGCCGCTGGGCCAGGTGCTGGGCTGCGTGGTCCATGCCGCCTGTCGCCGCGACGAACCCGCGCGGATCGCGGTCGCGATGCTCGATCATTTGTCGGTCGGGGAGCCGAACGGGGGCATGAGCGAGCGCGCTACCACCGTCGCGGCAATGCTCGATCAGGCGGGACTGGCGGGACGGGCGACCCCCGATGTGCGCCGCGCCACCTGGTATAAATTGTGGGGCAATATGACGACCAACCCGATCAGCGCGCTGACGCTGGCGACCGCCGACCGGATCCTCGCCAATGCCGAGGTGCGCATTTTCATGCTCGCCTGCATGACCGAGGCGGCGGCGATCGGCGCGGCAATCGGATGCCCGATCACCGAAAGCGGCGAGGATCGGATGAAGGTCACCGCGACGCTGGGGGCGTTCAAGACATCAATGCTGCAGGATGTCGAGGCTGCGCGACCGCTCGAGCTCGATGCCTTGCTGGCGGCGCCGCTGGAGATTGCCGCGCGGGTCGGGGTGCCAGCGCCCAACCTGTCCGCGCTGCACGGGCTGGCGCGACTGATGGGCGAGAGCCGCGGGCTGCTCTAGGCGGCGACCACTTGCTGGTCGATGGTACCGAAGATGGGGTGATGCTTGTCGTCGCGCATGGTGATCGCGACGCGGTCACCGGCTTTCAGGAAATCTGTCTCCGGCTTGCCGCGCAAGATCGTCTCGACCATCCGCACTTCGGCGATGCAGCTGTAACCAAGCCCGCCCGCAGCGACCGGTTTGCCGGGGCCGCCATCGGCGCCGCGGTTGGACACGGTGCCGGAGCCGATTATCGTCCCCGCACCCAGTTTGCGGCTCTTGGCGGCGTGGGAGATCAGCGTACCGAAATCAAAGGTCATGTCCTCGCCCGCTTCGGCGCGGCCGAACGGCGCGCCGTTGAGATCGACTTCGAGCGCGCCGGTCAGCTTGCCGTCGGCCCAGCGGTCCCCGAGGGCGTCGGAGGTGACGAACACCGGCGAGAAGCTCGACGCCGGCTTGGACTGGAAGAAGCCGAAGCCCTTGGCGAGCTCGCCCGGAATGAGGTTGCGCAAGCTGACGTCGTTGGTCAGCCCGACCAGTCGGACATGGTTCAGCGCCTCGGCGGGCGACACGCCTTGCGGAACGTCGCCGGTGACCACCACCACTTCCGCTTCGAGGTCGCAACCCCAGGCTTCGTCGGCCAGCGGGATGTCGTCGCGGGGCCCGAGGAAAGCATCGGATCCGCCCTGGTACATCAATGGATCATGCCAGAAACTGTCGGGCATTTCCGCGCCGCGCGCCTGTCGGACCAGTGCGACATGGTTCACATAGGCCGAGCCATCGGCCCATTGGTACGCGCGGGGGAGCGGGGCCGCGGCTTCGCGCTCGTGAAACCGCTCGCGCGGAATCGCTTCGTGCTCGAGATCGATGGCGAGGTTGCGCAACGCCGGTTCGACCCGGTCCCAATCGTCAAGCGCGGCCTGCAGCGTCGGGGCGATGCGCGCGGCATCGGCATAATAAGCCAGATCATCCGAGACGACCACCAGCCGGCCGTCGCGGCCGCCCTTTAGGGAAGCGAGTTTCATCGTGAGCTATTCCTTATTCGGCCAGCGAACCGGGGTCGACATGGAGCCAATGGGCGTGGGTCGGGGCCTTCTTGGTCCGGTCCCATTCTTCGAGCATCAGCGGCGCGATCCGCTCGAGCTCGGCATATTGGTCGGGGGTGCCGATGTTGCAGGCAAGCTCGAGCCGATGGCCGTTGGGGTCGAAGAAATAGATCGACCGGAAAATGCCGTGGAAGGTAGGTCCGAGGACATCGACGCCCTGCGCCTCGATATGCGCCTTGGCCGCGACCAATGTGTCGAGGTCGGCGACTTCGAAGGCGATATGCTGGACCCATTCGGGGGTGTTGGGGTCGCGGCCCATCTCAGGCTGGTTGGGAAGCTCGAAGAAGGCGATGACATTGCCGCCGCCGCAATCGAGGAAGACGTGCATGTATGGGTCGTAGGCGCCGGTCGAGGGGACATGATCCTCGGCAAAGGCGTTGGTGTAGCGCATGCCGAGCACGCGGGCATACCAATCGACCGTCACCTTGGCGTCCTTGCAGCGATAGGCCGCATGGTGGATTCGCTGGAGATCGAACGGATGGGTCATGGGCAATGCGTTACGACGCTGCGGCGACAAGTTCAAATCGGTGCGCCTGACGCAGATAGGGCGGCCCCATGCGAGACCGCCCTATCGCATTTGCTTAGAATCAGTTGATGTTGACGTCGATCGAATTGGGAATGTTGATGTCGGTGTCCTTGGCACCGCCGAAGCCGAGCTCGTCTTTGAACACGAACAGCAGGACCAAGACGACGATGATCAGCAGCACGACGGCGAGAATCCCGCCATTGCCGCCGCCGCCACCGGTCTCGACGATCGTGGTGCGCTCGACGATCGGCGGATCGTTATTTTCGTCAGCCATATTATCACTCCCTTTTGAACTTATTTTCGTTGCGTAACGAACGCGTTCCGCAGAAGCGAGTTCCGTGTTGAAGGCGGCCAAAAGCTTCTCGTCGTCACGAATTTGGAACAGCGCCAAGAATCACCAACCAGCTACAGTCTCCGCAATCTTGTCGGGTTCGAGAACGCAAATGCCCGATTTGCGCACATCTCGCATGAGTGATTGCCCGATTGAGGGCGCGATTAGATACCTTTGCTCGACCTCGGTGAAGTCGCTCAACATGCTTTCCATCTGCCCAAACAAGTATGCGGTAACAGGGTCATCAGTTATCGCGAGCGCTATGGTTCGATTTGCGCTTGAACACGTTATCACGTCGAAGCGCTTGAAATCGGACGTCGATTGTCTGCGAAAGGTCCAACCCCAAGTCTTACATGAATCCGACAACACGCTTTTTGCATTTCGATTGAGTTGAGCAGCGGCAATGGGATTAGGGGTTGTTCTATTTGCAGGAGGGGTTGGATCGGTCGAGCTGCGCGCCGCTGCAGTTACCGCAGCGCTCTTAATTGCTACCCACACCTTCGTGTCGGCGGTTCCGATCATTGTTCGTCCATCTTTGAAAGTGACGATGAACGTCGCAACATTCTTTCGACCGCCAGCTAGCAACCCGGCAAACATTCCCAAGGGTCCAAGCGCGACAAGACCTACAGCTCCCCAGCCTAAAGTGCCCCCGAGCTTTTTGAGACTTTCGGCACTCGCAAGTTCGGCAGACTCTATCGAACTTGATGAAATCTGAGTTGGCTTGAATAATCTTCCGCTCGGCAATGAAAAATTGCCGCCATTGAAATGACCAACTCCTGTGCCGAAGCTTCCTCCCTCAATCTTGAATTGTGACATTCTTCGCTTTCCGAAAAGTTGGCTACCGAACAGCTTAAATGTGCTTGGCCTTCAGCACCAGCACGCACCACTCGCCGTCGCCGCGTTCGGTTACGGTCATGCCGTGCGCCTCATAAGCGGCAATGACCGCGTCGGCCTGGGTGTCGAGCAGTCCCGCCAGGATGAGGGTAGCACCGGGGGCGACTGCCTTTGCGAAATCGGGCGCGAGGTCGATCAGCGGCCCAGCAAGAATGTTGGCCTTCAGCAGGTCGAACGGCGCGCGCGCGACCAGCATTTCGTGATCCATCCCGTCGGCGACCGCGAGCAACAATTCGCCCGCGCCGTGGCCGATCGTCACCTTGTTTATGCGCGCATTGTCGGCGGTGACGTCGATGCTGATCGGGTCGATGTCGGTGGCAATGCCCTTTGCCTCGGGCCACAGCGCCAGCGCGGCAAAGGCGAGCAGGCCGGTGCCTGTGCCGATGTCGGCGACGTTGCTAAAGCGCTTGCCCGCTACCTCCAGCCGGTCGAGCGCGGCGAGGCAGCCGGCGGTGGTGTCATGCTGGCCGGTGCCGAAGGCGAGCCCAGCATCGATCTCGAAATTGATCGCCTCATCGTCGGGCAAGTGGCTCGGCGTGTGGACGAAAAAGCGCCCGGCGCGGATCGGTTCGAGCCCGGCCTGGCTCATCGTCACCCAATCATCCTCGCCGAGATGCTCGACCTCTGGCTCGCCCGCCTCCGACATGCGCTTGAGCAGCACCAGCTCCTGCGTCGTCGGCTGGTCGGTGAAATAGGCGTGGATGCGCCAGTCGTCGGGGGCGTGCGGATCGGGCTCGTCGGCGACCAGCACTGGCGGCGAGTCGCTGAACTGGAACAGATGGTCGCTGTCGGGCACCGCCTCGGCCTCGGCGCGGGTGCATTGAAGGGTGACGCGCCAGCTCATTTCTTCGCCTCGTCCGCCAGTCGTTTGTCGAGCGCGATTCGTCCCCGCTCGGCATAAGCATCGCAGGCGCCGTGATTGATCAATGGTGCCTTGCCCGCCAGCCGGTCGATCAAATTGCTCGCCGCCGGGTGCGGGGTGACGAGGATGTCGCAGCCATGGGCCGCCAGCATGGCGAAGGTTTTACGGTACGGCGCGACCCGCTCGGGATCGTCGGTAAAGCGATAGCCGTCGCGCGATGGCGCGCTGATGCTGTCGGCGAACAAGGTGCGCCAGCAAATATAGCCTTTGCACGCGCGCCAGCTCCAGCTCGTGCCGCCGGCGGTATGGCCGGGCGTGGCGTGCGCGGTGAGCACCAGCTTGCCGACCTTTATCTGCTCGCCATCGCGGATCACGCGATCGACGCGCACCGATGCGAACTCGTCGATCAGGCCGGCTTGCGGATCGGCCGGATCGGTCTTGCCGGTGGTCAGCGACCGGACGGCGGGAGCACGCGCGGCGAGACGCGCCTTGGTCAATCGCTTGAGCGCCGCGAGGCCGCCGGCATGATCGATATGCTCGTGGCTGTTGAGCAGCCATTTGATGTCGCGCATGCGAAGCCCAAGCCGCTTCACGTTGGCGGCGATCCCCGGCACCGCCGCGGCGGTCGCACCGTCGATCAGGACATGGCCTTGCGGGCCGATGACCAGGATGACGACGATCCCGCAGGTGCCGACGTTGTAGGTGTTGCCGTAGATCCGGATCGGAGGGGCGGGGTCGCTCCAGCCGTCCTTCCCGGCGCATTGCTTCTGCCATTCGGCGATCGGGGCCGGGTCAGTGGCGGGTGCAGCGGCAAGCGCGAGCGCGGCGAGGCTAGCGAACATAGCTCGCCCCGTTGACGTCGATCACCGCGCCGGTGGCCGAGGGAGGCGCATCGCTCGCCAGCCAGCGGATCGTCTCGGCGATCTCGTCGGGGTTAGCGGGGCGACCGAGCGGGATGTCGGCGAGCAATTTCTCGCCGCCGCGGCTGGCGATATATTCCTCGACCATCCCGGTCGCGGTGAAACCGGGACACACCGCGAAGGCGAGGATATTCTCGTGGGCGTAGCCCCGTGCGATGCTCTTGGTCATCGCGATCATCCCCGCCTTCGACGCCGCATAATGCCAGTGCATCGGCGAATCGCCACGATAAGCGGCGCGGCTGGCGACATTGACGATTCGCCCACCCGCCGTTTCCGAGGAGCGGAAGTGGGCGATCGCGAGGCGGCACAAATCGGCGCTGGCCTGGAGGTTGACGGTCAGCGTGCGGCCCCACGCAGCGTGCCATTCGTCGTCGCCGGCATTGTCGGCCACGCCCTCAAAGATTCCGGCATTGTTGATCAGCACGTCGATCCGCCCGTCGAGCCGTTCGAACGCGGCTTCCCACAGGCGGCGCGGCGCATCTGGATCGGTAAAGTCGGCGGCGATCAACGTCGCGCTGCCCGCGGTCGACTGGCCGACCACGCGGTGGCCAGCGGCTTCAAGGGCGGCGAGAGTGGCCTCGCCAATTCCACGGCTTGCGCCGGTAAGCAGGATGTTCATTGCGAGGCCGTTAGCGCAGCTCCTCCGTCATTGCGAGGAGCGAAGCGAC